>JANNCX010000280.1:0-2036 GCA_031387145.1 Salinibacterium sp. | reverse complement strand
TTGAACGCGTGAAGCGCGGCGAGACGATTCAAGTCACCGAGCGCGGCGTCCCGATTGCCGTGCTTGCGCCTCTGCCTGTCGTCAAGAAGTCGAAAGTCGAGGAGCTCATCGAGCAAGGGATACTGATTCCGGGGCAAGGGGATCTCGAGGAGATTCTTGCTAGGCCCATGCCACCAATGGATCCGAATTATGCCGGTCCAAGTCTCGCCGAGATCCTCGACGAACTGCGAGAGGACAAGATCTAGGTGCGATTTCTCGACTCGTCGGCAATCGTCAAACTCGCGGTTGACGAGCAGGAGTCCGAGTCGCTGAAGCAATACCTCGCGGGCACGACCTTCGCGTCAAGTGCGTTGGCTCGCACCGAAGTGATCCGAGCGGTGCACCGCCGCGCGCCCAATCGCGTTGCTATTGCCGCCGACATCATCGCGCAAGCGCAACTAGTTGCCGTCACGACTTCTGACCTCGAAGTGGCCGCACGACTCGAGCCTGCGAGCTTGCGAAGCCTCGACGCGATTCAAGTCGCTGCAGCCTTGAGGCTAGGTAACGAGCTCGAGGCCTTCGTTGCCTATGACGAGCGCTTGCTCGCGGCCGCGGCGGCGCTCGGGATGCCAGTGGCGTCGCCGGGGGCTTAGGGGGGGCTGCGGTTTCGATACGCGCTTTGCGCTACTCAACCGGCCTTAGGCGCGCGTACCCGACCTGTACCCGACCCGACCCAGCGCAGCTGGGTCGGCGCTGGCGTCGCAGAATCGCTACGCGATTCCTTTAGCTCCAGCGCGTTAGCGGGGCTGCATTCGGATCGCACCGTCGAGCCGAATCGTCTCGGCATTCAAGTACGGATTCTCGACGATGTGCTGCACGAGAGCCGCGAACTCCGGGGGGCGTCCGAGGCGGGCGGGATGCGGAACTTGCGTCGCGAGAGAATCCTGCGCCGCTTGCGGCAAACCCGCCATGAGAGGTGTCTCGAAAATGCCCGGCGCGATCGACACGACTCGGATGAGGTGCGGAGCGAACTCGCGAGCGAGCGGCAGCGTCATCCCCGCGACGCCCGCTTTCGACGCCGCATACGCGGGTTGGCCGACTTGACCGTCGAATGCCGCGACGGACGCAGTCGTGATGACGACACCGCGCTCTTCGCCGATCGGTTCGGTTGCCATGATCGCTTCGGCCGCGAGCCGCACGACATTGAAGGTGCCCGTGAGGTTGATCGCCACGACGCGCTCGAAGTCCGCCAACGGAAGCGCGCCGCTGCGGCCCACGGTACGGCCGACGGTCGCAACGCCGGCACACGATACGACGATACGAAGCGGGGCGAGCTCAGTCGCGGCTTCGACTGCGCGCGCGACGTCGTGCTCGTCGGTCACGTCGGTCGCGCAGAACGTGAATCCGTGATCGGCGGCGAGTTGCATTCCGCGCGAGGATGCGAGGTCAGCGATGACTACTCGCGCACCCGCGTCGTTGAGCGCAATCGCGGTCGCGAGCCCGAGGCCGGATGCTCCGCCAGTGACGAGAGCCGAGCATCCCGCAATCTGCATTAGAGGCGCTCGATGATCGTCGCGTTGGCCATGCCAGCACCTTCGCACATCACTTGAAGTCCGTAGCGGCCGCCCGAATGCTCAAGCTGATTGACCATCGTCGTGAGTAGTCGCGTACCGGATGACCCGAGTGCGTGCCCGAGTGCGATCGCCCCGCCGCGCGGATTGATGTGCTCATGGTCGACCTCGAATTCGCGCTGCCACGCGAGCGGAACGGAGGCGAAGGCTTCATTGATTTCGTACGTGTCGAAGTCGTCGATCGAAAATCCGCTGCGATCGAGAATCTTGCGGGTCGCGGGAATCACGCCCGTGAGCATCTCGATCGGGTCACTCCCGACGACCGCGGACGAGTGAAACCGCGCTCGCGGTCGCAACCCGAGGTGGTTCGCGCGATCCTCACTCATGATGAGCACAGCGGATGCGCCGTCTGTCAGCGGACTCGAATTGCCCGCCGTAACGCGCCACTCGATCTCCGGGAAGCGGGCGGACATCTCGTCGCTGCGG
>JANNCX010000278.1:0-2820 GCA_031387145.1 Salinibacterium sp. | reverse complement strand
GTTCCGCGCACGATCGAGTCGTCGACGATGAGGATGTTCTTGCCCTTGAACTCGCTGCTCATGGCGTTGAGCTTCTGCTTGACGCTCTTCTTGCGCTCGGCCTGGCCGGGCATGATGAAGGTTCGCCCGACATAGCGGTTCTTGTAGAAGCCTTCGCGGTACTCGATGCCGAGCTTTTGCGCGACTTGCATCGCCGCGGGTCGGCTCGAGTCGGGGATCGGCATGACGACATCGATGTCGCCGAGCGGTGTGTATTGCGCGATCGTGTCGGCGAGCCGGTCGCCGAGGCGCAAACGCGCTTCGTACACCGAGATGCCGTTCATGATCGAGTCGGGTCGTGCGAGATACACGTATTCGAACGAGCACGGCACGAGGCGCGGGTTCTTGGCACACTGGCGGCTCGTCATTTCGCCGTCGGGCGTGATGAAGATCGCCTCGCCCGGCTCGACATCGCGCACGAGTTCGTATCCCGCGCTTTCCAGCACGAGGCTTTCGGATGCCACGATCCATTCGTCACCGACGAATCCGGTCTGGCGGCGCCCCAACACGAGCGGACGTATCCCGAACGGATCACGGAACGCGAGCAGCCCGTGCCCCGCGATGATAGCTATCGCGGCGTACGAACCCTCGACACGCTCGTGCACCCGCGAAATTGCGTTGAAGATTTGGTCGGGGTCGAGGTCGGTTCCCGAGACTTGAGCTTGCAGCTCGTTCGCGAGCACGTTGACGAGAAGCTCGGTGTCACTCGATGTGTTGAGGTGGCGGCGGTCGACGTTGAAGAGTTCGGCTGTGAGTTCGCGCGTGTTCGTGAGGTTTCCGTTGTGGATGAGCGCGATGCCGTAGGGCGCGTTCACGTAGAACGGCTGCGCCTCTTGTTCGTTCGAGGCCGTGCCCTTGGTCGCGTAGCGCACGTGCCCGAGCCCGATTGTTCCGAGCAAGCTGCGCATGTCGCGCGTGCGGTACGCCTCACGCACTTGGCCCTTGGCTTTGACGATGTGAAGAGTGCTGCCCTCCGCCGTGACCATTCCCGTGGAGTCCTGACCGCGGTGCTGCAGCAGCGAGAGTGCGTCGTAGACCTGTTGATTCACCGGGAGGCTTGAGACGATACCGACAATGCCGCACATGCTGGCCGGGAGCCTCCGGGTTGTGGTTGGGGGCGCTGAGAAGCGCAGTCCAAGTTTAGCGCCGGTACGCTTGACGAGTGACCGAGTCCTCCTCCAGCAGCTACGCGCGCGCGGGAGTCGATACCGCGGCCGGTGACCTCGCGGTTGAGCTCATGAAGTCCGCGGTCGCTCGAACCCATGGCACCCAAGTGCTCGGCGGAGTGGGCGGATTCGCGGGACTCTTCGACGCGTCATTTCTGAAGTCGTTCGCGCGGCCGCTGCTCGCGACATCCACTGACGGCGTCGGCACGAAGGTCGCGATCGCTCAAGCACTCGACAAGCACGACACGATCGGCCAAGACCTCGTCGGCATGGTCGTCGACGACATCGTCGTGGTCGGGGCGACGCCGCTCTTCATGACGGACTACATCGCGTGCGGCAAGGTCGTTCCCGAACGGATTGCCGACATCGTGCGCGGCATCGCGCTCGCGTGTGAAGCCACGGGAACTGCTCTCGTCGGTGGGGAGACGGCGGAACATCCGGGGCTGCTCGGGCCCGATGACTACGACGTCGCCGGCGCTGCGGTCGGTGCAGTGGAAGCGGATGCCCTGCTCGGCCCACAACGCGTCGTCGACGGTGACGTCGTGATCGCGATGGCCTCCTCCGGTCTTCACAGCAACGGATTCTCGCTCGTGCGCCACATTCTGCGCGAGCGCGGTATCGGCTACCGCGACCGACTCGACGAGCTCGGCGTCGTCGGCGAAGCACTGCTCGAGCCGACGCGCCTGTATACGAGCCCGCTACTCGCGCTGCTCGCTTCGCACCCCGGCGCGGTGCACGCACTCAGTCACGTGACGGGTGGAGGTATCGCGGCCAACCTCGCTCGAGTGCTCCCCGTGGGCTCGTGGACCGAGGTCGAGCGATCGACGTGGTCGCCGCCGCCGGTGTTCCGGGTGCTGTCAGACATGGCGGGCTCAACACTCGAGTCGGCCGAAGGAACCTGGAACCTCGGCATCGGCATGATCGCAGTCGTCGGATCGGATGCCTCGGCCGCGGTCATCGCCGAACTGACGGCTCGAGGCATCCCGTCGTGGGAGCTCGGCCGCGTCTCGACGGCCGCGCGTGACCTCGCAGGTTTCGAGCAGGGGGCGAAGGGTGTCGATGGTGGTGCGGTGCGGTTGACGGGTGCTTTCGCTGATTGAGTAGCCGCGGAGCGGCGTATCGAAACCGGCCCGAGTGCTGCGTGAAATGCTGAGAGAGTTGGGAATTTTGATTAGTTCATTCGCAGCCCTCGCCGCACAGAACGCGGACACGGATGGCGCTCGCATCTTGGCGGGCATCTTCTACCTCGGCTTCGGCGCGCTGGTGTTTGCGGTCGGGCCGCCGCTTGCTCGAATTTTGACGCGGATGGCGAATGAGGTCGCACCGAATCGTCGCCGTAAGTACCTACCCATGGTCACTCGGATCGTTGCGATCCTCATTGTCATTGCTGGCGTTGCAGTACTCATCTCGGGGCTCCTGCGATGAGGGGGCCGTCCGGCCACCCTCAGGAAAAGTCACGACTGCGAGGCAAGAGGGGCGAGCTTCGACTGTGGTAGACGAGATTGAATGGGCTCGTCTACAAGATCGGGCGTGGGCATGGGACCCGCTAGGAATGGTCGATCATCGTGAGCACGGGGACGACGAGTACGACGTTCTAATAGTCGAGGCGCTCCGC
>JANNCX010000172.1:0-1796 GCA_031387145.1 Salinibacterium sp. | reverse complement strand
ACGTGAGTACGTACCACCGCCTCTGTGCAGTAGCGTCTTGGCATGCGAGTAGACGTCATCAGCCGCGAGTATCCACCGGAGGTTTACGGAGGCGCGGGTGTGCACGTCGCGGAGCTCGTTCGAGCTCTTCGGCCGCACCTCGACGTGGTCGTACGGTGCTTCGGAACCCAACGCGACGAAGCGGGAGTGCACTCCTACCTCGTGCCGCCCGAGCTCACCTCGGCCAACCCGGCGCTTGCGACGCTCGGCGTCGATCTTCAGATCGCGCAGGATGTTTCGGGCGCGGATCTCGTGCATTCCCATACGTGGTACGCGAACGCAGCCGGCCACCTCGCGAGTCTGCTCCACGGAATCCCGCACGTTGTGACTGCGCACAGCCTCGAACCGCTCCGGCCTTGGAAGGCAGAACAGCTCGGCGGCGGCTATCGAGTGTCGAGCTGGATCGAGAGCATGTCGTTCAGCTCGGCGGCCGCGATCATCGCCGTGAGCGATGGCATGCGCCGCGACATCCTGCGATCGTATCCATGGCTTGATGAAGAGCGCGTCTCTGTCGTGCACAACGGAATCGACCTCGAGCAGTGGACGACAATTAACGATCCGGAGCTCGTGCGCGGCTTCGGTATCGACCCCGACCGTCCCTCGGTTGTTTTCGTCGGCCGCATTACACGCCAAAAAGGGCTCCCATACCTCTTGCGTGCTGCAGCAATGCTTCCCGAGGATGTTCAGCTCATCTTGTGCGCTGGTGCGCCAGACACCCCCGAAATTCTCGCGGAGGTTCAGGCGGGCGTCGCCGAACTCCAAAAGGAGCGATCGGGCGTCGTGTGGCTCGACCGCTTGCTCAGCAAGCACGAACTCTCGGCGATTCTCAGTTCGGCCACGACGTTCGTTTGCCCGTCAGTGTACGAACCTCTTGGCATCGTCAATCTCGAAGCCATGGCGTGCTCGGCGCCCGTGGTCGGTACTGCGACGGGCGGTATTCCCGAGGTCGTCGACGACGGAGTGACGGGTCGCCTCGTGCCGATCGAGCAAGTTCAAGACGGAACGGGAACCCCGATCGACCCCGATAAGTTTGTCGCCGACCTCGCGCGCATCCTCACCGAGGTCGTGAGTGACCCCGCAGCCGCGCGCAAGATGGGTAAGGCAGGCCGGCTCCGCGCCGAGCGCGAGTTCAGTTGGGACACGATCGCGGCTCGCACGAACGAGATCTATCGCAGCCTCACTTAGACTTTTGCATCATGTCTCGAGTTCTTGATTTTTCTGATGTCTCAGTTGTGCGCGACCGTAACCCCATCCTTTCTGGAATTACATGGGCAGTCGATTCGGCAGAGCGCTGGGTCATTCTCGGCCCCAACGGCGCAGGAAAGACGACCCTCCTGCAGCTCGCTGCCGCGCAAATTCATCCGACGTCGGGTACCGTACGCGTGCTCGATGACACACTCGGCTCGACGGACGTGTTTGAGCTTCGACCGCGCATTGGCTTCGCATCGACCGCTCTCGCACGCAAGGTACCGCGCAACGAGAAGGTGCTCGATGTCGTCTTGACGGCCGCATATTCCGTCACGGGACGTTGGAACGAGAGCTACGACGAGATCGACTCACGTCGCGCGCAACGAGTGCTTGCCGAGTGGAAGCTCAGCGACCTCGAAGCCCGTCGATTTGGTGACTTGAGCGATGGCGAGCAAAAGCGCGTGCAGATCGCCAGATCGGTCATGACCGACCCGGAACTGTTGCTTCTCGACGAGCCCGCGGCGAGCCTCGACCTTGGTGCGCGCGAAGAGCTCCTGCAATTGCTCGGC
>JANNCX010000202.1:0-1822 GCA_031387145.1 Salinibacterium sp. | reverse complement strand
CGCAGGAGCTCGCCGCCGAGTCTGCGCTCGCCGAGTCGTTTTCGCGCGGCCGCACGAGCGCACGCAACCGCATCACGGGGATCGTCACGAAGGTGACGAAAGACACCGTGATGGCGCAGGTGGAGATCCAGGCCGGTCCGTTTAGGATCGTGTCGCTCATGAGTGCGGAGGCCGCGACGGAGCTCGGCCTCGAGCCGGGGAGTCTCGCGACAGCAAGCATCAAGGCGACCAACGTGAGCGTCGAGGTGCCGTGAGGCCCGCCGTCGCCCTCGTCGCTGTGCTCGCCCTCGCCGGATGCGCGGCGCCCGCGTCCGACGCCCGCACCGTGACCGTCTTCGCCGCCGCGAGTCTCACCGAGAGCTTCGACGCGATCGCTGCCGCATTCGAAGAGGAGCACCCCGGCGTGCACGTCGTGCTCAACTACGGCGGCAGCGCGGCACTCGCCGCCCAGATCGCCGAGGGCGCCCCCGCCGACGTCTTCGCCGCCGCGAGCCCCGCTCTGCTGCCCGAGGGCACCTCCTTCGCCACCAACGCGCTCGAACTCGCCGTTCCGACCGGCAACCCGGGTGGCGTCGCGAGTCTCGCCGACCTGGCTCGCCCCGAGCTCGTCGTTGCGCTGTGCGCCGTCGAGGTGCCGTGCGGGGCCGCCGCTGCGACCCTTCTCGCCGATGCCGGCATCACCGCCTCGGTCGACACTTTCGAGCAAGACGTCAAGGCCGTGCTGAGCAAGGTCGAGCTCGGCGAGGTGGATGCCGGGCTCGTGTACGTGACCGACGTGCTCGCTGCGGGAGACCGGGCGCAGGGGATCGAGCTTCCCGACGCGAAGCCATTGGCCTACCCGATCGCGGCACTGACGGAGTCTGAGGCGGCCGCAGCGTTCGTCGCGTTCGTGCTCTCGGATGCCGGCCAGCGCATCCTCGCGGAGGCGGGCTTCGGTGCGCCGTAGTCTGAGCCCCGCAATCTGGCTGCCCGCGGGGCTCGCCCTCGCCCTTCTGGGCCTGCCGCTCGTCGCGCTCGTCGTGCGTGCGCCATGGGGGCAGCTTCCCGAGCTGTTGTCGCGAGCCGCCGTGCTGCAGTCGATCGGCCTCTCGCTCGGCACCGCGGCACTCGCGACGCTCGTGAGCCTCGTGCTCGGCATCCCCCTCGCGATGGTGCTCGCGCGTTCCGCGCACTGGGCAACCGTGCCGCGTCGGCTTCTGCGTGCCCTCGTGATCGTGCCGCTCGTGCTGCCGCCGGTCGTGGGCGGCGTCGCACTGCTGCTCTTGCTCGGTCGGCGGGGGCTCATCGGGCAGTTCCTGCCGTTCACGATCCCGTTCTCGACGAGCGCCGTCATGATCGCCCAGGTGTTCGTGGCTATGCCTTTCCTCGTGCTCGCGGTCGAGGGAGCGATCCGCTCCGCCGACCACCGATACGCAGCAGCGGCCGCGACGCTGGGTGCGTCCCGGGCCACGGTGTTTCGGCGGGTGACGCTGCCGATCATCGCGCCCGGCGTCGCCGCGGGCGCCCTGCTCTGCTTCACCCGTTCGCTCGGAGAGTTCGGCGCGACGATTACCTTCGCGGGCAGCTTCCCGGGCGTAACGCAGACCCTTCCGATCACGACCTACCTCGAGCTGCAGCGTGACCCGGATGCCGCGATCGCCCTCTCCCTCGTGCTCCTCGCGGTGAGCGTTGCCGTGCTCGTGAGCCTGCGCGACCGCTGGGTGCCGGGGTTGTCCGCATGAGACTGGACGCCGCCGTGCGGGTCACGCGCGGCACCTTCGCGCTCGACGTCGAGTTCGGGGCCGACAGGGCGCTCGCTATCGCCGGCCCCAATGGCGCGGGC
>JANNCX010000190.1:0-2982 GCA_031387145.1 Salinibacterium sp. | reverse complement strand
CGACGACGGGTAGCCCGAAGCCCTCGTCGCGCGACGCCGACACGAGGGCCGTCGCCGACTTGAGGGCGGCCTCGTAGACCTCGTCGGTCGCGCCGTTGACGAACTCGATGCTCCCGGCGGGAGCGAGCGCCGTGAGGCGTGCGCGCTCGGCGTCCGAAATTCGGCTCATGAGCTGCAGGGTGTATCCGTCGAGTTGCTCGAGCGAGCGCACGACGAGATCGACGTTCTTGTAGGGCATGAACGAGCCCATGTAGACGAGGGTCTTCGCCTCCGGCATCGAGCGCTTGGGCGGCGTCGCCGGTTGCTCCGTTCCGAGTAGCACGACGTGCATGGGGTTGCGCGTCATCTTGTGGCGCTGCATGAGTTCGCGCGTCGTCTCGGAGTCGACGAGGTGGGCATCCGCTCGATTGAGAACGGCGCGCTGGAAGCCCCACCACAAGTGATACCCGCGCCACAGAAGGCGCAGCGCGGGGTTCAAGTCGCGCGGCGGCGTGCGGTGCGTGTAGTAAATCAAGTCGTGCACGGTCGTCACGAGAGCGTACTTGCGGCCGGCCGGTCCCATGGTTTGCATGGGCGTGAACACGACATCGGGCTCGAACGTGTTGACCGTGCGCGCGACCCACGGTTCGCTCGCCGCAATGGGCGACGGGCCCATGACCCACGGCAGCGCCGGCAGCATGTCGAGCTGCTTCTCGTCCGAGATGAGCATAGTGACGGGATGCAGCTTCGCGAGTTCCTCGACGAGCCGAGCGCCGTACCGGCTAATGCCGTCGTGCCGACCGATTCGCGTGTATCGACAATCAAAGATGATCTTCACGCCGCGACTCGACCCGCGCCGAGGAACGCCACGATGTGCTCGGCAGCTTCTCGCGGCTTTTCGTAGTGCACGAGGTGACCGACGCCCTCAAGAATCTCGAGCCGGGCATCCGCAAACAAGTGCTCAAGGGCTTCTTGAGCGGCGACCGTCGTGATGGGGTCTTGGTTCGCTCCGATGAGCAGGGTCGGTGCCGTGATCTTCGCGGCGAACATGCTGACGTCAGAACTAATGGATGCCTCGAACCCCTCGAGGACCGTGTCGCGGTTCGCGTATCGGCTGAAGTACGTGTGGTGTTGGTCGTGGATCCAGCGCCGGAGTGCCGGGTCTTTCGTCTTCGCCAGAAACACGCTCATGAACCGCACGATGAGCCAATTGCTCAATAGTGCGGCGCCGAGCTTTTCGGGCAGTCGACGACCCGTGCGGTAGTACCAGAGCGTCACGCGGCTCATGAAGGCGTTCGGGCCAGCCAGCGCGGGCGCCGCGATCGGATTGATGAGAATCAGCCGCGGCGTGGCAAGGCCGTTTGCAACAGCGGATGACGCGACGATCGAACCGAAGGAATGCCCGAGAATCACCGCTTCTCCCGTGAGCCCGAGGGCTTCGACGAAAGCCACGAGCCACGCGGAATACCCCGCGATGTCGTGCGCGTGGCCAACGAGTGGCGTCGACTCCCCGAAGCCGGGGAGGTCGGGGCTGATGATCCTGAGCCCCTCGAGGTGGGCGACGACGGGCTCTAGTCCATGGTGTTCTCCGCGATAGCCGTGCACGACCACTACCGTCGTGGGGGCATCCGCTGGTCCATAGTCCCAATAGCGGGTTTGGCTACCGAGCACAGAAACCGTGTCAGTCTTGACCGGTGTTGCCGCAACGAGCGCAGCGTATGGGGATTCGACGGTCACCCGATCGATTCTAGGCAACAGTCGCTCGACAAGCGCTTGCAATCGGGTTCTAGACTCGAACAAATCGTCAACCCAGGAGAATCGTGACTTTCAACTCCCCCACCGCATCGCCCGGCCTTGAACTCGATTCGCACTGGTATCGACGCGCGGTGTTCTACGAGGTCATGGTGCGCTCCTATCACGACAGCAATGGTGATGGTTCGGGCGATCTCGCTGGCCTCATCGGCAAGCTCGATTATCTGCAGTGGCTCGGCGTCGACGCTCTGTGGATCCCACCGTTCTACGATTCGCCCCTTCGCGATGGTGGCTACGACGTTGCGGACTTCACGACCGTGCTGCCCGAGTTCGGCACGATCGACGAATTCAAGGAGCTCGTAACGAAGGCGCACGAGCGCAACATGCGCATCGTGATCGACTACCCGCTCAACCACACGTCGGACCAGCACGAATGGTTCAAGCAATCACGGTCAGACCCCGAGGGGCCTTATGGCGATTTCTACGTCTGGAACGATACAGACGACAAGTATCACGACATCCGGATCATCTTCGTCGACACAGAGGACTCCAACTGGGCATTCGACGCCGAGCGCCGTCAGTTCTATTTCCACCGCTTCTTCTCGCACCAGCCCGACCTGAACTTCGAGAACCCAGACGTTCGCCAAGCAACGCTCGACGTAATCCGACACTGGCTTGCGCTCGGCGTCGACGGAATTCGCCTCGATGCGATTCCCTACTTGTTCGAATCCGACGGCGGCACGGGCGAAGGTGAGCCCAAGACGCACGACTTCATCAAGGAGATCCGCGCGGTCGTCGACAAGGAATTCCCGGGCCGGATGCTCATTGCCGAGGCAAATCAGTGGCCGCACGAAGTCGTTGAATACTTCGGCACCGAGGCCGAGCCCGAGTGTCATATGGCCTTCAACTTTCCTGTCATGCCTCGCATTTTCTACTCATTGCGATCACAAAACGCGACCGAGCTCGTGCGCGTGCTTGGAGAGACGACTGATGTGCCTCACGGAGCCGCGTGGGGAGTGTTCTTGCGAAACCACGACGAGCTCACTCTCGAAATGGTTAACGAGGAGTATCGCCAAGCGATGTACGGCTGGTACGCCTACGACCCTAGGATGCGCGCCAACGTCGGTATTCGTCGCCGCTTGGCCCCTCTCCTCGACAATTCTCGGGCGGAGCTAGAGCTGGCGCACGCTCTGCTCTTCTCGCTCGAGGGAAGCCCGTTCTTGTACTACGGCGATGAGATCGGCATGGGCG
>JANNCX010000185.1:0-6795 GCA_031387145.1 Salinibacterium sp. | reverse complement strand
GCCCGCGCCGCCCGGCCCGCTGCCCGTGCTGGGCATTCTCGTTGAGCCCATTTTGTCGCGAGCTGGGAGGGCGCTTGGCGCTCTGCTCGGTGGGCCGGATGTCGCCCGCCGACGCCTTCGACAGTCAGGGTCGAACTTGAGCGTCGAGTCGTTTCGATCGCAGCAATTGTTGTGGGGAGCGATTGGAGCCGGCGTTGGAGCAACAGGTGTCATCGCGGCGCAGTCGCTCGCGCTCGTACTAGCCGCGCTCATCGTGGGTGCGGTGATCGGGCTCGTCGCTCGTGACTGGGTCTTGCAACGCGCGGCGCGGCGGCGGCTCGCGCGGCTCGAGGCCGAGTTGCCGGTGATCCTAGAGTTTCTCACCCTGAGCCTCTCGGCTGGTGAGGGGATACTCGACGCAATCCGTCGGGTGGCTGGCGTGAGCGCGAGTGAGCTGTCCCGGGAGTTGGGCTCGGTCGTGGCATCCGTCAACACCGGACTGCCGTTCAGCGAGACGCTCTCGAAACTCGCCAACGAACTTGCGCTGCCGGCATTCTCGCGCTGCGTCGAGCAAGTGGTTGGCGCGCTCGAGCGCGGCACGCCCCTCGCGGAGGTTCTGAGAGCTCAGGCTCAGGATGCCCGCGACGACGCCAAGCGTCGCTTGCTCGAAGTGGCGGGGCGGCGTGAGGTCGCGATGCTCTTTCCGCTCGTCTTCTTGATCCTGCCCGTGACGATCTGCTTCGCGATCTTCCCGGGGCTCATCGTGCTGCAGTTGGGGTTGTGACTGGGAAACGTACGTTTGGTTTTACTTATGTACAAAACTGCAGAAAGATGTACGCTTCGTTCATGACGTCCACAACCCTCAGTGTCTCCGATGCGCGCGATCAACTCGCTGCAATAATCAACCGCGCACAAACCGAGCACGAGCCCGTCTTCTTGTCGCGCCACGGCCGACGCGTCGTTGCCGTCATCGATGCCGACGATCTAGAACGCCTCGTTGAGCTCGCCGAGGACATGGCGGACATTCGGGCCGCGGAGGAGGCCCGCGAAGAAATGCGTCGTACACGAGCGGAACCGACACCGTGGGAGCAGGTCAAGGCTGATCTAGGGCTCGAATGACATATGTCGTGAGAATCGCGCCAACCGCAGAACGGCAACTACACAAGTGCGATCCTCAGATTCGACGGAGGGTGCAGGCCGCGATCGATCTCTTGGCGGAGAATCCGCGGCCACCCCGAGCAACTCAGCTCGTTGGCGGTGCTGGCGAATGGCGGGTTCGAACCGGCGACTATCGCATCATCTACGAAATCCACGAGGAGTTCGTGATTGTGCTCGTTCTCAAGATCGGTCACCGGCGCGACGTCTACGAGTCTCGATAGTTCCAGGAGACGATCACAAGCCCTCGCTATCCATCCGCCATGAGCCTAGGCTCGCGCCATGACCGACCAAACACCGCAAGAGGCCGACGCCGACTGGTCCGACTCGATCATTGCCCGCGATCCGGACCGCGCAGTCGAGTACCTCGCCGCAGATTTCACGCTCATCGTGCTCTTTCCAGCGCTCGCCCGGGTCGCGCGAACCGAGTGGGTGGCGATGTTGCCCGAGTATGTCGTGACCAAGTGGCACACCGTCTCGTCGGAGTGGGATGTGGTCGGCGACGTGGCAGTCCACGCTCATCAGGTCGACATGGAGGCAGTCGTGATGGGCGCGGCTCGCAACGGCCCATTCACACTCACGGACGTGTGGCGCCACGTCGACGGCCGGTGGCGCGTGTGGCGGCGCATCTCGACGCCGCTTCAGTCGGCGGAGATGCCTCGGCTGGAGGGGTAGCCCGACGCGTGGCGACCCACCCCTGTGGATAGTCCGCACGCACAACAGGCAGTCCCGGGCATCATGGCTGGATGCAGCCGACACACCTGACCACATCCGTCACCGACGACCGAGGCGACGTGCCCGGTTGGGTGCTCATCACGCTCATGACGGCGGGGCTCGTGATCATTATTTGGGGGCTCGCGGGCCCCGCGCTGAGCTCGGTATTCGAGCAAGCGATCGAGCGTGTCACGGGCTTCTAGCGCCATGAAGCGATGGCTGCGGGATGACACGGGCTCGGCAATTGCAGAGTTCGTGATGGTCACGGCTCTGCTCACAGTGCTCACGCTCAGCGTCATCCAGCTCGCACTCGCGCTCCTCATCCGCAATACCATCGTCGATGCCGCGGCCGAGGGGGCAAGGTTCGGCGCGCTCGCGGACAACTCGCTCCCCGACGGAGTCGCGCGAACGACGGCGCTCATCGAGGCGGCTCTCGCGCCGACGTACGCACGAGATGTGAGTGCGACGACGGGCAGCTACCTCGGGCATCCCGCCATCATCGTGACGGTCCGCGCACCATTGCCCGTATTCGGCTTGATCGGCATCGAGGGCGGGCTGGAGGTGAGCGGGCATGCGCCGCTCGAAATTCTGGACTGACGACTCGGGGTCGGCCGCTCTCGAGTTCGTCACGGCAGGAGTGGTGTTGCTCGTTCCGCTCGTGTATCTCGTGCTCACGATGGCCGCAATTCAAGCAGGTGCCTTCGCCGCCGAGGGCGCAGCGCGCCAAGCGGCTCGCGTATTCGTGCAATCAGGCTCTTTAGCGGATGCCCAAGACGGCGCCGCGCGAGCCATGCAGTTCGCGCTGGCCGACTACGGCATCGACTCAAGCAACGCGTCGATCGAGGTCGCGTGCCGACCGAGCCCCACCTCGTGCCTCACGCGCCAGGGATTCGTGACGGTATCTATCGATCTCGTCATGCCGTTGCCGCTCGTGCCCGCATTCTTGAACGGCGACTTCCCCCTCGAGGTGCCGCTACACGCCACGGCGACTCAACAAGTCTCGCGATTCTGGAGCGCGGGGTGAAATCCGACGATGGTTCGACGCTGCCGCTCACGGTCTTCTTCGCTGGTCTGTGTTGCGCGCTCATCCTCTTAGTCGTATCTGCAACTTCGCTCTACCTCGAGCGCAAACGGCTGTTCACGCTCGCAGACGGAGCTGCGCTCGTCGGAGCAGAGGCATTCGATCTCGCCGATGTGCATTCCACGCCTCACGGCTTTCGCCCGACTCTCGAGACCCGCGACGTCGCGGCAGCGGTGACCTCGTACCTCGCGAGTTTTCCGACGGCGGAGTTCGACGGACTCTCCGTTGACCGGGCCGACTCGACCGACGGCCGAAGTGCGACGGTGTCGCTGTCGGCCGAGTGGCACCCGCCTGTGCTGTCCGTGCTCGTTCCGACAGGCATCCGCATCGAAGTCACGGCTGTCGCGCGATCCGTCTTCGACTAGTACGCAGCGACGAGTTTCGCCTTCTAGGTGGCTTCGCTCGACCCGATGAAGAGCGAGCCGACGCCGAGCCCGACCATGACGACTCCGCCAATGGCGCTGAGCGTCGAGATGCGCGTTGGGGTGTTTGCGAACCAGTCGCGCGCCACCCCCGCCGCGAGCGCCCACGCGCTGTCGGTGATGAGGGCGATAGCGAGAAACACGGCTCCCAGAGTGAACATCTGGGTAGCGATCGACCCCGCACCGTAGTCGACGAACTGCGGAAGCACGGCAATGAAGAACACGATCGTCTTGGGGTTCGAGATTCCCACGATGAAGCCTTGAAGCAGCAGGCGCCACTTCGCTCGCGTAGCGACGGGGGCGGTTATTGCTTCTGCGCGCGCGTGACGGTGTCGAATCGCCTGAATGCCGAGGTAGATGATGTAGCCCGCTCCGGCGAATTTCACGATCGTGAAGAGCACGATGGATTGCGCGATGACGAGTCCGACCCCGAGAGCCACGCCGGTCACGACAACGAGGCCACCGAGGGCGTTGCCGACGACGCTCAAGAGCCCGCCGATCTTGCCGAGTGACAGCGACCGACCGATAACGAACAGCACGCTCGGCCCGGGAACGAGAATGAGCGGAATCGACACGAGCGCGAACGCGACGAGAGTAGACAACTCAACCATCAGGACAGCCTAGAGCGCCGCACCGCGCGGGGGCTTCGGTATGAATCGTGGGATGTAGCGCGACAGAATCCCCGCACCGATGAGTCCGATCATGCCGATGGCGCCCGCCGCGATTGCGAGGGATGCCACTGCCGTGAGCCCCGCGATGAGCAAGGGAGCGCCGGCTCCACCGAGTCCGCCCGTGAAGCGCCATGCACCGAGGAACGGGGCCGGATTGCGTCGATCTGCGAGGTCAGCGCCGAGCGTCATCATGATGCCGCTCCCGATGCCGTTCGTGAGTGCCAAGAGCATCGCCGCTGCAATGAACCACGACACATTTGCCGACACGTCGTGCGTCGCGGCCAGCATGAGGTGACCGAGCCCGAGCCCGATCATTGAGGGCACGGCCGACCACAGCCGCCCGAACCGGTCCATGATCGCGCCGCCTGCGTAAAACAGCGCGAAGTCGACGGCACCCGCGATTCCGATGATGAGTGCGGTGTTCGGGGCACTCACACCGATGCTCACGGCCCACAACGGGATGATCACGTTTCGACTTGCCCGCAAAGCCCCGATGAGCGCGACTCCCGTGCCTAGCCGCGAAAGCACGGCACGATTCTCATACATGGTGCGGAACAACCCCGAAGACTCTTGCTCCGCGAGTGCCTCTCCTTCGCGCAGTTGCCGTCCGGCGAGCCGCACGGTCTTGACGGCCCCGAAGCTTGCCGTCGGGTCAGGCAACAGTAGAAGTATGAGGCCAGCCGCGAGGCACGCGACGATGTGGATCCAAAACGCAGACGACACGGATCCCGTGAGATGAATGACACCAAACGTGATGAACGGACCAATGAAGAATCCCAGCCGAAACGTTCCGCCAAGCGTAGATAGTGCGCGAGCGCGGTACGCGAGCGGCACGAAACTCGTCATGAACGCGTGTCGCGCGAGCGCAAACACGGCTGCGGAGAGTCCCACGAGAAGGATTCCGAAACCGAGCGCGAGTGGGTTCGGTGCAATTACCGCAATGACTAGTCCCACGATAGAGAGCCCGGTCGCGCCGATCATCGCGACGCGTTCCCCGATGCGTGCGATGAGCCATCCGCTCGGAATGTTTCCGAACAACTCGCCGATGGTCAGCACGGCCGCCACGAGTCCCGCGATGGCGAGGGACGCGCCAAGATCATCCGCTGCAATCGGGATGATCGGGATGATCGCTCCCTCGCCTATCGAGAAGATCAGTGTCGGCAGCAGAGCCGGGAGCGCGATCGATCGCCAGCGGAATGGCTGCTCTGCGGTCGACATCACTCCGATGCTACCGCCGCCCCAGCGCAGTTCGGCATCGCAGGTAGGCTTGCAAGCAAATGATCGAACTGGATATTTCTGAGCAGGTTGCGGCCCTTCGCTCGACCTTTGCCGATATTCGCTCGGTTGTCGGGGTCGATCGGCTCGAGGCCGAAATCACTGACCTGAGCGAGCAAGCCGGGGCTCCCAATCTGTGGGACGACACCGAGAAGGCACAGAAGGTCACTAGCGCGTTGAGCCACAGGCAAGCAGAGCTTGCCAAGATCCTGAGCATTGCGAGTCGGCTCGACGACATTGAGATCATGGTCGAACTCGCGAACGAAGAAGGGGACGAGTCGGCGGCAGCCGACGTGCACACCGAGCTAGCGAGCATCCAGAAGCTGCTCGGGGAGCTCGAGGTTCAGACTCTGCTCGACGGTGAGTACGACGATCGACCCGCCGTCATCACGATCCGTGCGGGCGCCGGGGGAGTGGATGCCGCCGACTTCGCCGACATGCTTTTTCGCATGTATTTGCGCTGGGCAGAGCAACACAAGTACCCCGTCACAGTGATGGATACGAGCTACGCAGAAGAAGCGGGCATCAAGAGCGCGACTTTTGAAGTGGATGCACCATATGCCTTCGGCACGTTGAGCGTCGAGGCGGGAACCCACCGGCTCGTGCGCATGAGCCCCTTCGGCGCAGCGGGGAAGCGGCAGACGAGCTTCGCAGCCGTCGAAGTCATTCCGCTCATCGAAGAGGCCGTCGTTATCGACATCCCCGAATCAGACATTCGCGTTGACGTGTTTCGCTCGAGCGGCCCGGGCGGGCAATCCGTCAACACGACCGACTCCGCTGTGCGTCTGACCCATATTCCGACGGGCACTGTCGTGTCGATGCAGAACGAGAAGAGCCAGATTCAAAATCGGGCCGCGGCGATGCGCGTGCTTCAATCACGGCTCATGATTCTGCAGCGCGAGCAAGAGGCCGCGACGAAGAAGGAGCTCGCGGGCGTCATCACCGCGAGCTGGGGCGACCAAATGCGCTCGTACGTGCTCGCGCCCTACCAAATGGTCAAGGACCTGCGCACCGAGTACGAAGTGAGCAAGCCCGACGACGTCTTCGATGGCGACCTCGACGGATTCATCTCCGCGGGAATCAAGTGGCGCAAGAGAGACAAAGGCTAGGTCGCGGAGGATACTGGGCAGTGCGCACCCGGCAGGGGGCAGCGTCCGCGCAATAGTTGCCGACCCTGGGAGATAATCATGACCTCAATGGTGAAGAAGAGCTTCGCATCGCCCGATGACACTACGCACCCGTTTGATAAGACCGCGGTCGAGGCGGTGAACATTGGCGGGCTCAGTGTCCTGCGCGAGACGCTCGATCCCGGCTGGAAGTGGTCCGAGCACGTCAAGCCCGTTGTGGGTACCGAGTCTTGCCAGAAGTATCACGTGAAGTACTTCCTCGCCGGACGGCAAGCGGTCGTGATGGAAGACGGTACTGAGTTCGAGTTCGGGCCAGGCGATCTCGCGATCATCACGCCAGGGCACGACGCTTGGGTCGTGGGCGACGAGCC
>JANNCX010000167.1:0-5687 GCA_031387145.1 Salinibacterium sp. | reverse complement strand
ATCGCCCAGCTCGCCGAGTTCGAGCGCACGGGAGCGATCGCGGGCCACGAGATCGGGGCCTAATGCCAGAGGGGCACTCGGTCCACCGCATCGCGCGCCAGTTCGGGCTGCACTTCGTGGGCAAGAAGGTCGGGGCATCCTCTCCGCAAGGCCGGTTCGCCGCCGGTGCAGCTCAGATCGATGGCCTAGAGATGCTTTCGTCGACTGCCGTCGGCAAACAGCTATTTCTCGAGTTCGAGCACGATTTGTGGCTTCGCGTGCACCTCGGAATGTATGGCGCATGGGACTTCTCGGGCGTTGTCACGGCCGATGCGACGATGGCGTCGGCGAGCGGTCGAATCGGCCAAACGAATCAGCGCGGCACCGTCGTGGGCGAGTTCGAGGACTCACTCACGAGCATCGGGGCTCCGCGGAGAACTCGCTTGCGCATGGCCGAACAAGAGCGCGAGGGGGAGCTCGATGAGTTTCCACCTGAGCCCATCGGAGCAGTGAGAGTGCGCTTGTTGACGGATTCGACGTGCGCCGACCTTCGCGGACCGACGGCGTGCGACGTGCTCGGCCCCGACCAAGTACAGACCGCGATCGGCAAGCTCGGGCCCGACCCGCTCGTAGACATCGGGAGCGCGGGTGAAGACCGATTTGTCGCCGCGGTTCGTCGCAAGCCCACCCCGATCGGGCTCTTGCTCATGGACCAATCGGTCGTCGCGGGCATCGGCAACGTGTATCGCGCCGAGCTTTTGTTTCGCGCTCGACTCAACCCGCACACTCCCGGGCGCGATCTGCCGGAAGACGAAGTGCGGGCGCTCTGGAAGGACTGGGTCAAGCTCCTCACGATCGGCGTAGCCACCGGGCAAATGATGACGATGGACGGCTTGAGCAAAGAAGCGTACGACGGCGCACTCGCGAGCCGGTCGGACCGGCACTGGGTCTACCACCGCACGGGCGAACCGTGTCGCGTGTGCTCGACGCCGATCGTGATGCAAGAAATCGGCGCGCGCAAGCTGTATTGGTGCCCCGTCTGTCAGGCTTAGCGGTATGAGACACACGCCCGGCTACATCCTGACCGATCCCGAAGAAGTGAAGCGGCTCATCCGCGAGAACCCATGGGCGAGCATCGTGTCTCACACCGCGACAGGGCTCGTGGCATCCCACTATCCCGTCATTCTCGAGGAAGACGCCGAGGGCATCAGCATCGTGAGCCACGTCGGGCGCCCCGATGAGCACTTGCACGAACTCGGCCAACACGAGGTGCTCGTGATCATCCAGGGGCCGCACGGCTACATTTCGCCCGGCTGGTACGACGCGGCCGACTTCGTGCCCACGTGGAATCACGTCACCGCCCACCTCTACGGCACCCCCGAGATTCTGTCGGATGACGAGAACTTTCGAGTTCTCGGCGAACTCGTCGATGCGTTTGAAGAGCGGATGCCGCATCCCGTGTCCCTCGATGTCGACGTGGCCACGGCTCGCCGCATCGCGAAAGGCACTGTGGGCATCCGCTTTCGGGTCACGAGGTTTGACGCGCGACTAAAGCTGAGCCAGAACAAGACTCCCGAGGTCGTCAACCGAATCATCGACGAATTGCAGGCGGGCGAGAACTACTCGAACCACGATCTCGCGCGCGAGATGCGCCGCGTGCACCATGATTCTTAGCAACCTGCGCGTCGGCGACCGGCTTGTCGACCTTCGAATCGTCGACGGACACATCGCCGAGATCGGCACGATCGGCACGATCGGTCGGGGCGACGTCGACTTCGACGGCCGCTGGGTATCGCCCGGGTTGTGGGATCACCACGTGCATTTCACCCAGTGGACGCTCACGTCGCAGCGCGTGGATGTTTCTGCCGCGGCATCCGCTCACGACGCAGCTCTCATCATCGGCGGTGCTATCGAGCCCGACTCAAGCCTCGTGATCGGGGCGGGCTATCGCGACAGCTTGTGGCCCGATGTCGCGAACTTCGCAGTGCTCGATGCCGTGAGCGGGTCCGCTGCGGTTGTCATCGTGAGTGGCGACTTGCATGCGGTGTGGCTCAATTCGGCGGCACTTGAGAGATTTGGGCGAGCGGGGCATCCGACGGGGCTGCTCACGGAAGACGACGCGTTCGAGGTTGAGAAGCAATTAGGCACGATGCCGGATGCCACGATCGATACGTGGGCTCGTCGCGCGGCTAGCACGGCAGCGAGCCGTGGAGTCGTCGGCATCACTGACCTCGAGATGGCCTGGAATCTCGGCGACTGGACGCGGCGCATAGAGGCCGGGCACGATGCGCTTCGCGTCGAGTTCGCGGTCTACACACAACACCTCGACCGCGCGATCGCTGAAGGCTTGCGTACCGGTCAGAGTTTCGGCGAACTGCTCACGATGGGCCGCTTCAAGGTCTTGTCTGACGGCTCGCTCAATACTCGAACTGCATACACGCACGGCGAATACCCCGATGGAGGTCGTGGGCAATTGACCTTGCCCCCCGAGCAACTCGTTCCGATCATGCGCAAATCGAGTGCTGCGGGAATCGTGCCCACCGTGCACGCGATCGGGGACCACGCAAACTCCCTCGCACTCGACGCATTCGAGACGGTCGGGGGTGGGGGTCGGATCGAGCACGCTCAGCTCTTGAGCGTGAGCGACTACGCGCGGTTCGCGGCGCTCGGCGTCGAAGCGAGTGTTCAACCCGAACACGCGATGGACGACCGCGATGTAGCGGAGCAGCTCTGGGCCGGCCGCACGGACCGGTGCTATCCGTTCCGCAGCTTGATCGACGCGGGCGCGACGCTCCGCTTCGGTTCGGATGCTCCCGTCTCTCCGCTCGACCCGTGGCTCGGCATCTCTGCCGCGGTGTCGCGAGTGCGCGATGGGCGTGAGCCGTGGCATCCGGAGCAGAGAATTTCGAATGCGGAAGCGCTCGCGGCTTCTACTCGCACCACGCTCGAGGTTGGGCAACCCGCCGACCTTGTTGTGACAGACCTCGACCCGCTCACGGCTTCGGGCGACGATTTGAGACGGATGCCCGTGGCAGCGACATTGCTCGCGGGAAGGTTCACGTACGGGGGTTAGCCCCACGGTCGATCCGGATGGAAGCCGGATACCCGTCGCCGCACAGAATCCCGAGGCTTGAAGCATGACTCAATCACTTACAACAGAATCCACGACCGCGCTCTCGCCCGCGCGACGATACCTTCGCTTGTGGCGGCTCGTTCCCAAAGAAGTCGCCTACCTGCTCATCGCCTTCCCCATCGCGATAACGGGTTTCGCCGTCACGATTAGCCTCTTTAGCAGCGGGCTCGGCACTATCGTCACGTTCTTCGTCGGGGTAGTTCTCGTGATCGCGGCGCTCTATGTCTCACGCGGCTTCGGCACGGTGACGCTCTCGCTCTTGCAATGGACCGGTCGGCCGCCGATCGAGAGGCCCGAGTGGCAAGACCAGCGCGCGCGCACGGGCTTTCTCGGCTGGCTCCGCGCCGTGCTCGGCAACGGTCACTACTGGCTCTACTTGCTCCACACGATGGTTATCGACTTCATCGTTGCAACCATCAGCTGGTCGGTCCTGATCACGTGGGTTTCTGTCGCACTCGGTGGCCTCACGGGGTGGTTCTGGCAGATCTTCTTGCCACGCGACGAGAGCGACGGGTTCGTGTCTCGGTGGTTCGCGCAGCTCTACGGTTGGCCCGAGCCGAATGGTCCACTCGTCGACGGCGTGCTGTTCTTCGTGCTCGGCATCATCTTCGCCGTCACCTTGCCGTTCGTGACGCGTGGGCTCACGACCATTCACTGGCTCGTCGCTCGCGGCGTTCTTTCTGCGTGGAAGTCGGATGCCCTGCAGCGCGAAATCATGGCGCTCAACGCATCGCGCGGCGCTGCTCAGTCCGCCGAGGGGCACTCATTGCGTCGACTCGAGCGCGACATCCACGATGGACCGCAGCAACGACTCGTGCGACTCCAGATGGATCTCGCGGCGGCCGAGCGCCAGCTCGACACCGATCCCGCGAAGGCTCGCGGTCTTCTCGCAGAAGCGATGGAGCAATCGAAAGAGGCTCTCGATGAGTTGCGAGCTCTGTCTCGCGGATTCGCGCCGCCCATCCTGCTCGACCGTGGACTCATCGCCGCTCTCGAATCTCAAGCGGTGCGGGCAGCCGTGCCAACGCGAGTCGTCAATAAGCTCGCGAAGGGAATCGAACTTGCTCAAGAGACCGAGCGAAACGCCTACTTCGTTGCGAGCGAGGCTCTCGTCAACGCGATCAAGCACTCGGGAGCTACCGACATTGAGGTGCGAGTCTCAGCACGCAAGTCGTGGCTCGACGTTGTCGTGACCGATAACGGCGTAGGCGGCGCCACCACGATCGCGGCTCACGGAATCGCAGGTCTCGAAGAGAGGCTGCGCGGGCTCGGCGGCACGCTCGAAATCTCGAGCCCCGCTGGCGGCCCCACGGTCGTCTCGGCACACCTGCCGATATCGAGTCCAGCGTCGTAGTCTGGGCTGCATGACGAGCCTTCGCGTAATGGTTGCCGATGATTCGGTGCTGTTGCGCGAAGGCCTCGTTCGTGTGCTGGGGGAGGCAGGATTCGACGTCGTCGGTTCATACGGCGATGGCGACTCGCTCTTGAGTTCGCTTGAGGCCGTTGCCCCGGATCTCGTCGTGCTTGATGTTCGGATGCCGCCGACCTTTCGCGACGAGGGCGTACGAGCCGCGATCGCCGCTCGCGGTCTCATGCCCTCGGTGGGAATCCTCTTGCTCTCGCAATACGTCGAAGTTGCCTACGCTCAAGAGCTCTTGTCGAGCGGACGCGGCGGAATCGGGTACTTGCTCAAAGACCGCGTCGCGTCTCTAGAAGAACTTCGCGACGCACTCGAGCGCATTGCTTCGGGAGGCACGGTGCTCGATCCCGAAGTGGTCGCGCAGTTGTTGGGCAGGCGCCACGATCCACTCACGACGCTTACTCGGCGCGAACACGAGGTTATGGCGCTCATTGCAGAGGGCAGAACCAACTCGGCGATAGCTCAGCAGCTCGTGATCGGAACCGGCGCCGTCGAGAAGAACGTGTCATCCATTTTCGCGAAGCTTGGCCTTGACGACTCGGGCAGCGACCATCGCAGGGTACTTGCCGTGCTCGCGTGGTTGCAGCGCTAAATTCGTGAAAGCAGAGCGCTTAAGACGCGATGCGGTATGACGAGTAACCGTACGCGGGCTGAACCTCGGGCCGCGGATGCTCGAGGATGTCGGTCCACGCGGCACCGTCCCACCAGCGCAGCAAGTCTGTTCCGGCCGGGTCGGGGTACCAGCCGAATGGGGCAAATTCTTCTATTTGAGTAGCCATGAGAATCCTTCGGGGGGATCGGGGTACCCCCCATAATAGGCTCAAAACGTGAGCATGCTTACCCCCAGCTTGGGGGGTAGGGGTCACGCGCTAGAGTGTTGGCGTGAACATCATCGTCTTCATTGTTTCCCTCGCCCTCTTCGTCGCGGGCTTCTACGTGATGGGCTCTGCTTTTGCCGCTACGGGCAACGAAAGCATCGTCTTCGTCGCGGGCCTCGTGTGCAGTTCGCTCGGCGTCGCGCTTCCGGTGCACGTGCTCAAACGCATCGACGGCTAACGGTTTCATGACGAGCTTTCGCAGCGCGCTCGCGGCCCTCGTGGTGACCCTTCGAGGGTCGAAGCGACAATTCTGTTCGGCGGAGCGCACTCTCGCGCG
>JANNCX010000161.1:0-3027 GCA_031387145.1 Salinibacterium sp. | reverse complement strand
GAACCTCAGCACCGAGGCCGTCTATGAGCACGACGATCGCACTATCGGCGCTAGGAAGGTCAAGCCGATTTGTGCTCACTGAGAGCGATCCGAAGCAACTTTCCAGCACATCGGCAAGGCTCGGCCGTGTTGGATTGAGCGCCGGTAACATGGGGGCAATCTTATGGCTACCCCCGCAGACCCCACCCAGACGAACATGCCCACCGGCGAGCGCATCGAAGACATCGATGTGTCAGCCGAGATGCAGGGTTCATTCCTTGAGTACGCATACTCGGTGATATATTCGCGTGCGCTTCCGGATGCGCGCGACGGGCTGAAACCCGTGCAACGCCGAATTCTTTACCAAATGTCCGAAATGGGCTTGCGCCCCGATCGCGGCCACGTGAAGTCGTCTCGAGTCGTCGGCGACGTCATGGGCAAGCTTCACCCGCACGGTGACGCGTCGATCTACGACGCGATGGTTCGGCTCACGCAAGACTTCGTGCTGCGCGTTCCGCTCATCGACGGTCACGGCAACTTCGGTTCGCTCGACGACGGACCAGCTGCGCCCCGGTACACGGAGGCTCGACTCCACGCGTCAGCGCTCGCGATGACGGACGATCTCGATGAAGACGTCGTCGACTTCGTGCCCAACTATGACAACTCGCTCACGCAGCCCGAAGTGCTTCCCGCTGCTTTCCCTAACCTTCTCGTCAATGGGGCGAGCGGTATCGCCGTGGGCATGGCCACCAACATGGCGCCGCACAATCTCATCGAGATAGTCGCGGCCGCGCGCTTCTTGCTCGATAACCCCGATGCAACGCTCGACGACCTCATGTCGTTCGTGCCGGGTCCTGACCTCCCAACGGGCGGAACAATCGTCGGGCTCGACGGTATTCGCGACGCCTACGCGACAGGTCGAGGTGCGTTCAAGACGCGAGCTCGCGTGTCGGTAGAAGCCATCACTGCTCGAAAGACGGGACTCGTCGTCACCGAATTGCCCTACCTGGTCGGCACGGAACGAGTCATCGAGAAGATAAAAGACGGCGTCAATTCCAAGAAGATCAACGGAATCTCCGACGTCACAGACCTCACTGACCGCAAGCGCGGCATGCGCCTGGTTATCGGAATCAAGACGGGCTTTAGTCCGGATGCCGTACTCGAGCAGCTCTACCGACTCACTCCACTCGAAGACAACTTCTCGATCAACAACGTCGCTCTCGTCGGTGGTGGACCGCGCACGCTTGGCTTGCGCGAACTGCTTCACGTCTACCTCGAACACCGGCTCGAAGTCGTTCGACGACGCAGCGAGTATCGTCTCGCCCGTCGCACGGAACGACTGCACCTCGTCGAGGGACTGCTCATCGCGATTCTCGACATCGACGAAGTCATTCAAGTCATTCGACAAAGTGACGATAGTGAGCAAGCACGATCACGGCTGATTGATGTCTTCGACTTGAGCGAGCTGCAAGCCGAGTACATTCTTGAGCTGCGGTTGCGTCGGCTCACGAAGTTCAGTCGCATCGAACTCGAGAACGAAGCCGCCAAGCTCCGCGCCGAGATCGCGGAATTGCAGGCGCTCCTCGCGGATCCACGCCGAGTGCGCGCGCTCGTTTCGCTCGAACTCGAAGAGGTCGCCGAGCGGTTTGGTACCCCCCGTCGCACGCTCTTGACCGAGTCGCGAGGCGCCCCGGTAACCGCTGCAGCCGCGCGCAAGAACGCACCCGTTCTCGAAATCGCGGATGCTCCGTGCCACGTGTTGCTCTCGACGACGGGCCGCGCGATCCGAGTCGACCTTGGTGACGAGAACCTCGGTCAAGCTCCGGCTCGACGCCGCTTAAAGCACGACGCAATTCGGTCGCGGGTGGTCACGACGAGCCGCGCCGAGATTGGAGCCGTCACTAGCTCCGGGCGCGTCATCCGCTTCACAGCTGTCGATCTGCCGAGCGTGCCGGCGAACTCGATCCAGCTCGCAGCGGGAGCCAAGATCAACGATTACCTTGCGATCGGCGCGAAAGAGCGCGTGCTCGGTTTCGTTAGCCTCAACGGCGACCCCATCGCTCTCGGGACGCGCCAAGGCGTCGTCAAGAGGGTTACCCCGGGTGGGTGGCCCGCGAAGCCCGACTTCGAGCTCATCGCACTCAAACCGGGCGACGAAGTCGTGGGGGTAGCGCAAGGCAACGACGACGAAGAGTTGGTGTTCGTGACGTCGGATGCCCAGCTCTTGCACTTCGGCGCATCGGCCGTTAGACCGCAAGGAGTCTCGGCGGCGGGTATGGCGGGAATCAATCTCTCGGCCAAAGCCACCACGGTCTTCTTCGGATCCCTCGACCCTGGGGTCGACAACGTCATTGTCACGGTGTCAACGTCCACAGCGACGATCGCGGGCGCCGACGCGGGTCGCGCGAAGGTGTCGGCGCTCTCGGAATTTCCGGGCAAGGGCAGGGCCACGGGAGGCGTGCGAGCGCACAACTTTCTCAAGGGTGAAGACGTGCTCGGTCTCGCGTGGGTCGGACCCTCCCCTGCCCTCGCGGTCGGAAGCGAGGGCACTGTGCGTCCATTGCCAGAGAGCGGTTCAAAGCGCGATGCGTCTGGCACACCCCTCGACGGCGTAATCGGGTCGATCGGCGAGTCTGTCTAGCTACTAGCTCGCTAGACGTCGATGCGGTCCCGGTCGAAACCGTGACCCGCGATGATGAACTCCTTGCGCGGCGCAACGTCGTTGCCCATCAGGAGTTCGAATACCGTCGTCGCCATTTCGGCGTCGCCGATGTTCACTCGACGCAGTGTGCGGTGTGCTCGATCCATCGTCGTCGTCGCAAGCTGATCGGCATCCATCTCACCCAAGCCCTTGTAGCGCTGAATCGGGTCTTGATACCTCTTGCCACTCTTCTTGAGCCCCGCCAAGACCGCGCCGAGTTCCGCCTCGGAATACGTATAGATCGTCTCGTTGGGCTTCGAGCCCGGGTTGACCACGACGACTCGGTGCAGCGGAGGCACGGCAGCGTAGACACGACCATCCCGAATCATGTCGGGCATGTAGCGGAA
>JANNCX010000164.1:0-2493 GCA_031387145.1 Salinibacterium sp. | reverse complement strand
GCGGGGGCGGTTGCCGCCAAGGGGCTCGAGCTGGTTACGGCTCGCGGAATAGACGCTATTCACCTGGGCATCGGTATCGCCGAGTGGGCTTTCGAGGGAGAGCAATTCCGTGCTCCCGTGTTGTTGCGTCCTCTCGCAATCCGTCGCCGCGGCACCGACTTCGAGGTCAAGCTGCGCGGTAGCGCCTTTCTCAATCCAGCTCTCGCGCGCGCTCTCGACGAGCAGTTTCGTGTGCGGCTCGACGCGCAATCCTTCGTTGCGCTCACTAACGATGACGGCACGTTCAAGCCCAATCCCGTGATCGACCGCTTGCGCGGCCTCACGTCTCACCTCGACTGGTTTACGGTGAGCCCGCGCCTCGTGGTTTCTTCGTTTGCGGATGTCGCCACGGCGATGCACTCCGATGCACGCGAGCTCGAGCATCCCGTGCTCGATGCGCTTGCCGGCAACCCGACGGCGCAGCGCATTCTCGAAGAGGCATATGCTCCCGTTTCTGTGACCGACTCTGACGAGCGTTCGCCGCAAACGGATACCTTGCTTCTCGACGCCGACGCCGAGCAAGAGAACGTCGTCGCGCAAATCGCTGCGGGCAACTCACTCGTCGTCAAGACCCTTCCTGGCACGGGCGGCACGCAAACTATCGTCAACGCGATCGGCGCTCTCGTCGCGCAGAACAAGCGCGTGCTCGTCGCGAGCCCCCGCCGAGCGTCGCTCCACGCGATCTCGCA
Organism: Salinibacterium sp.; assembly: GCA_031387145.1. GTDB lineage: Bacteria > Actinomycetota > Actinomycetes > Actinomycetales > Microbacteriaceae > Rhodoglobus. The sequence goes on along the minus strand of JANNCX010000164.1, from coordinate 1,765 downwards.
ACGACTCGGCGACATCGGCCTCCCCGGACTCGCCGTCGCGCCGCGCTCGCTGCGTCGTGACGTCATCCGCTCGATCTCTCGCAGCGAGAAGGCCAAGCAACCGAGCGTCGGCGAGATCGATGACGCGATGCTGCGATTGCGCAAGGTCATACTCGACTACCGCGGCGCCTTGGATCGCAAGGATGCAGCACTCGGCATTTCCGTGCTCGATTGCGTCACGGAACTGAGTCGACTCGCTCTCTTGCCCGCGCCCCCCGCGACGACCGCTCGGCTGTCACGAGAGGCCGTCGAACGACTCGCGACGGATCGCTCGCACGCCTCGGACATTATGGTCGCGGCCGCCAAGCTGGGGGAGTTCCGCTACGGCCCAGGCGATTCGCCTTGGTATGGAGCGCAATTCGCGAATGGCGCCGAAGCGTTGCGCGCGCACGAGATCGCGAAGCGGCTCGAGGCGGATGAGCTGCCGCGCCTCGTCTCGATGGCCAACGGACTCATCGCGGGCACGCACATGCGGCCGTTCCACACGATCGCGGAACTTGGCGTCTACTTGCGCTTGCTCGTCGACCTGCGCGACACGCTAGACAAGTTCTTGCCCATGGTGTTCGACCGCTCGATCACGGAGCTCATCGCCGCGACCGCGCCGCGCAAAGACTTTCCCGAAATGTCCGGTGGCAATCGTCGCCGCCTCAAGAAGCTCGCGATGGAATACATGCGCCCCGGCGTGCGCGTCGGCGACCTCAACGGCGCGCTCGTGCGCATCCAGCAGCAACGCGTGCTGTGGCACCGCTACGTCGCAGAGGGAGCGATGCCGCAAGTGCCCGTAGGGATCGGTGACGTGCAAGTCGCGTTCCAGCAGGTTTCCCAAGACCTCTCGGCCCTGGATGCGCCGCTCGGGCTCGTCACTCGCGAAACGCAGCTCGCGGGCATCCCGATCGCTGCACTGCAACAGAAGGTCGCGGCGCTTGCGGCCGAGTCTGAAGTGCTGCACAACCTGCAAGACCGCACTGCGCTCATGAGTTCGTTGCGCGAGCTCGACCTCGACCCGCTCATCGATGACCTCGCGAGACGACACGTTCCCGAGACCCAGGTCGCGGCAGAACTCGAGTTGTCGTGGTGGAAGTCCGCGCTTGAGTCGCTGCTTCAAGCCGACCGCGCGCTGCTCAACGCCAACACGGGAGTGCTCGATCGACTCGAGGCAGACTTCCGGCTCGTCGACGAAGCGCATGCCGCAGGGAGCGCGCAGTTGCTCTCGTGGCAGCTCGCAGAGAATTGGAAGATCTCGCTCGTCGACTGGCCCGAAGAAGCCAACTTGCTCAAGCGCCTTCTCGCACGCGACACCATTTCGGCATTCGACATTCAGACAACCGCACCGCACCTCTCGCGCTCGGTCGCACCCGTGTGGCTCGCGTCACCCTACGAGATCGATTCGATCGTCGACACGATGCCCTTCGACACCGTGATTCTCGTCGACGCGGGAGCCATTACGGTCGCCGAGAGCGTCGGGGCGATCCGAAGGGCGAAGCAGATCGTCGCGTTCGGCGATCCCGTGACGCAAACCCCGGCGATGTTCGAGATTGCGGTGGGGGAGTCAGCGGACTCCTCACCTGACCGACGAATCGCAGATTCGTCGGCGTTGGCGTCGCGGGATCGCGATGCGATCCTCCAAGCTCCAGCGCGTTTGCACGAAGCATCCACTCTCGCCCGCCTCGGTGCACTCTTGCCGACACTCACTCTTACGCGAAGCTACCGCCCGGGCGGCGAAGAC
>JANNCX010000116.1:0-6640 GCA_031387145.1 Salinibacterium sp. | reverse complement strand
GGCCTGCTCGGCACGACCGTCACGTGGTGCGACGCAGCATCAGTGGGCGAGTCGATTCGGCCCGACACGGGTCTCATCATTCTCGAGTCCCCCGCAAACCCCACGCTCGAGTTGACCGACATTCGGGCGGTCGTAGCGGATGCCCAGGGTGTGCCGGTTCTTGTCGACAACACGTTCGCGACGCCCGTGTTGCAGCGCCCCCTCGAGCTCGGCGCCACGATCGTTCTCCACAGCGCCACGAAATACCTCGGCGGACACGGTGACGTCATGGGCGGAGTCGTGGCCACGAACACGGAGTGGGTCGGTCGCCTTCGGCGGGTTCGCGCGCTCACGGGCGGGCTGCTGCATCCGCTCGCCGCATACCTCTTGCACCGCGGACTTCGCACTCTGCCCGTGCGCGTGCGCGCGCAACAAGAGACCGCGGGCGAACTCGCGCGCCGCCTCGCCGTTCACCCCGCCGTCGCGCGTGTCATGTATCCCGGGCTGCCGGGGCAAGACCCGCTGGGGCTCATCGGCACGCAAAGCGCTGGCGCTGGCTCGCTCATCGCGCTCGACCTCGGCGACTTCGATACCGCGGCTCGCTTCACTGAGGCGTGTGAACTCGTGACCCACGCCGTGTCGCTCGGCGGCGTCGACTCGCTCGTGCAGCACCCGGCGTCTCTCACGCACCGCCCCGTCGTCGCGAGCGCGAAACCAGGTGCTGGCATCGTGCGGCTCTCGATCGGGCTCGAGCACATCGAGGATCTCGCGGCCGATGTGCTTGCCGCGTTGGATGTTGCGGTTGTGGGTCAGCGCGCTCTGAGCTTCGAAATCTCGTAGAGCGTCACGCTCGCGGCGATTCCCGCGTTGAGAGATTCCGTGCTCGACGAGATCGGAATCGACACGACTGCGTCGCAGTTCTCGGTCACGAGTCGCGAGAGGCCCTTGCCTTCGCTGCCGACGACCACGAGCACGGGCTCTTTCGCGAGCGCAAGGTCGGGCAACGCTACGTCTCCGCCGCCATCGAGGCCGAGCACGAATACGCCGCGCTCCTTGAACGCCTTGATCGTCTGTGTGAGGTTCGAGGCCATCGCGACTGGGGTGCGTGCGGCTGCGCCCGCGGAGGTCTTCCACGCCGATGCCGTGAGCCCGACGGAACGGCGCTGCGGCACGATCACTCCGTGCCCGCCGAATGCCGCGACCGAGCGGATGATCGCCCCCAAGTTGCGCGGATCCGTGATGCCGTCGAGCGCAACGAACAGCGGCACTTGCCCACGCGAGATGACCTTCTCAAGTAGCTCGGTGGGATGCGCGTATTCGTACGGCGGCACCTTGAGCGCGACACCCTGGTGCACGGAGTCGAACCCCGCGAGCCGGTCGAGCTCGGGTCGCATGACTTCGAGAATCGGGATGCCCCGGCTCGTCGCGAGCTGCAAAATCTCCTTCACGCGGTCGTCGAACTCGATGCGAGCCGCCATATAGAGCGTCGTCACGGGGATCTTGGCGCGCAGCGCCTCGAGCACAGAGTTGCGACCCGTCACCATTTCGGATTCGTCGCTCGACTTGGGGCTTCGCCCGCCGCCGGTCTGTTGTGGCTTGCGCGGCCCATCCGGAGTCGTCTTCTTGCGACCACCCGCGGCCTCATACCGTTCCGCTGCGGCTTTGCGCTTTCCCGCGGGGTGATACGGGCGATCGGTCGCCTTGGGAGTGGGCTTCTTTCCCTCTAGAGCCTGACGACCTTGGCCGCCCGAACCGACTTGCGCGCCCTTGCTGGTCTTGCGCACTGCGCCCGCGCGCGGCTTATTGCCTGAACTTTTCATGAGGTGAAACTCCAATGTGAGCCGGTCGGACCGTCTTCGACCGAAATTCCCGCAGCGGTAAGTTCATCACGGATTCGGTCAGCGGCGGTAAAGTCCTTCGCGGCACGAGCTTCGTCGCGGTCGGCGATGAGCGATTCGACGAGGCTCCCGAGTGCCCTCATGGACTCTTCGGATGCCCCCGCGCGCCACGTCGCATCCATCGGGTTGATGCCCAAGACCTCGACCATCGCAAGTACTTCGCTGCGAGCGGATGCCGCGGCCGCCGCATCCCCAACGTCGAGCGCGGCGTTGCCGGCTCGTACGGTCTCGTGCAGAACCGCGAGCGCTTGAGGTACCGCTAGGTCGTCATCCATCGCTTCGGCGAACGCAGCCGGAACGACCTCGGCGGGCGCGTGAGTCACGACGCGACCCGCGCGCTCGAGAAACCCTTCGATACGTTCGAGCGCGGCCTCGGCCTCGATGAGCGCGCCGTCGTGGTAGTCGATCGTCGAGCGGTAGTGCGCGGCTCCCAAGAAGTAGCGCACAACGAGCGGTCGCGCGAGCTCGAGAAACTCAGCCGCAAAGATCGAGTTGCCGAGCGACTTCGACATCTTCTGGCCGTTGACGTTGACGAGCCCGTTGTGCACCCAATACGTCGCGAACCCGTCGCCCGCGGCGGTGGATTGCGCGAGCTCGTTTTCGTGATGCGGAAAGCGCAAGTCGAGCCCGCCTCCGTGAATGTCGAAGGCGGCTCCGAGGTAACGCCGTGACATCGCGGAGCACTCGATGTGCCAGCCGGGCCGGCCGGCTCCCCATGGGCTCGGCCACGCGGCATCCGCTGGCTCACTCGGCTTGTGGCCCTTCCACAACGCGAAGTCGCGCGGGTCGCGCTTTGCCCGGGGGTCCGCGTCGGCGGCCGCAACCATGTCGGCGGGCTTTTGCCGCGTCAACTCGCCGTATGCGGGCCACGAGCCCGTGTCGAAGTACACGTCGCCCGAGTCATCCGTCGCGGCATATGCGTGCCCAGCCGAGATGAGCCGCTCGATGATCACTTGCATCTCGGTCACCGAAGCGGTCGCGCGTGGTTCATATGTGGGAGCGAGGATGCCCAGCCGCTGATATCCGTCGGTGAACTCCAACTCGAACCGATAGGCGAGCGCCCACCAGGGCTCGGTCGAGCCATCCGCGGAGGCGAGGATCTTGTCGTCGATATCGGTCACGTTGCGCACGAGCGTCACGTCGAAACCGCGGTACCCCAGCCAGCGGCGCCACAGATCGTAAACGAGCGCCGACCGCAAGTGACCGATGTGGGGGGATGACTGCACGGTCGGTCCGCACACGTACATGCCGACCTTGCCGGGCTCGAGGGGCACGAACTCTCGCACAGCCCCAGCCTGGGAATCGTAAAGGCGCACGGTCACACCCCAACCCTACCGACCCGGTCTGCGGCTCACCCGTTTCGCCGAGTCTCCAGTTGTGGCGACCTCCGCGGCCCCCCAACCCGCCACAAGTGGAGGGTCGGCGAAATGCAACAGCCGACCTTTCGCCGAGTCTCCGGTTGTGGCGGCCTCCGCCGCCCGCCAGCCCGCCACAAGTGGAGGGTCGGCGAAAGTTTCGGTGTGTCTACGCGGGACGCGTCACTAGCGCCGTCGCGATCGCCGCGACACCTTCGCCGCGGCCCGTGAAACCGAGGCCGTCAGACGTCGTCGCCGCGACGCTCACGGGAGCACCCACGAGAGCCGTGAGGTGCGCCTCGAGTTCGCTTCGACGAGCACCGAGTCGGGGCGTGTTCGCGATGAGTTGCACCGAGACGTTGCTGACTCTGAATCCCGCGCCCTCGACGAGCGCAACAGTTTCGCGAATGAACACCTCGCCGTGGGCGCCCGCGAATCGCGGATCCGCCGTGCCAAACCGCGCCCCGATGTCACCGAGGCCCGCGGCCGAGAGCAGTGCGTCGCACACAGCGTGACTCATGGCATCGCCGTCGGAGTGACCGGAAAGCCCGACTTCATTGAGCCAATACAGCCCGCCGAGCCACAGTGGTTCGCTCGCGTCGTACGCGTGCATGTCGGTTCCGACGCCCGTGCGGATCTCGTCGCCCACGTTCAGTTCCTGTTCTGCTCGCCGCACGTCGGCGGGCGTCGTGATCTTGAAGGCGAGGGGGTCGCCGTCGACCGTCATCACGGGGTGGCCGGCTGCCGCAAAGAGTGCGGCGTCGTCCGTGTAATCCTCGGTCGCGCCCGCGTATGCGGCGTCGAGGTCCGCACGCCCAAAACCTTGCGGGGTCTGCACGACCACGAGAGCGGAGCGGTCGAGGGTCTCGAGCACCGCTTTATCCGCAGTCCTCTTAATGGTGTCCGAAACCGGCAGGCTCGGGATGACGCCCGCCCCCGTCGCCCGCACGGTCGCCGCAATGCGTTCGAAGACCGCCGTAGGCGTGAGCGCTCTCGCGGCGTCGTGCACTAGAACGACCTCGACGCTCGGCGCGAGCGCGAGTAGCCCGCGCGCCACAGACCCCTGGCGCGTCTCGGCCCCGACCACGACGGTCGCCTTCGGCGCGAGGGTTCGAGCGAGCTCGAGGTGCGACTTCGGCGCCACGACGACGACGTGTGCGGGCTCCGCGATCGCTGCGACCGCCGCGAGCGCGCGCTCGAGAATCGTCGTTCCCCCGATGGGCACGAAGGCTTTAGGCACGGCGGCGCCGAGTCGGGTTCCCGAGCCGGCGGCAACGACGATGACGCCGAGGGTCGGGTGGGAAGGCGAAAGGGTCACCTGAGGAAGCGTAGCGGCTGGTTTCGATTCGCGCTTTGCGCTACTCAACCCGCCTAAAGTCGCTGGTTTCGATACGCGCTTCGCGTTACTCAACCAGCGAGCATCAAGACGCCAGAACCTCGTCGAGCACGTTCGAGGCCTTCTCTTCGTCAGTCTTCTCGGCGAGCGCGAGCTCAGAGATCAGAATCTGGCGCGCCTTCGCGAGCATGCGCTTCTCGCCTGCCGAGAGTCCGCGGTCTTGGTCGCGGCGCCACAGATCGCGCACGACTTCGGACACCTTGATGACGTCGCCAGAGGCGAGCTTCTCGAGGTTGGCCTTGTAGCGGCGTGACCAGTTGGTCGGCTCCTCCGTGAAGGGAGCGCGCAGAACTTCGAACACCTTGTCTAGGCCCTCGCGGCCGATGACGTCGCGAACACCAACGAGATCAACGTTCTCCGCCGGAACCTCAATCGTCAAATCACCTTGAGTGACATTGAGCTTGAGGTAGAGCTTCTCTTCGCCCCTGACGGTCCTTTTCTTTACTTCAGTAATAGTTGCAGCACCGTGATGGGGATAAACGACAGTCTCGCCGACCTCAAACAACATGAATGGGGGTCCTTTCGAAGACAGTTAGTTTATCACAGCGGATTGAAGGTTAGGGTTACCTAACTCAGCGGCGCTCAGCGGCGTTCGATAAGCTTGTGTTCGTGATCAATCGCTCTGTACTCGCTCGCTCTGCGGCGTCCATCATTCTGGCCGGAGCCGTGCTCATCGGCACCTCGGGCTGCGTCTTCATGACCAAGCAAGCGACGCTCATTCAATACGACCCGAGCGACGGCATCGGGGCATCCGTCGGCAATGTCGAAGTACGCAACTCTCTCGGCATCGCGGGCGAAGACGGCGACGCGATCAGCCTCATGATCACGCTCATCAACACAGGCGATCGCGCCGCAGGAGTGCGCTTACAGTACGTCTCGGGCGGCGAAGACCTCACGACGATCGTGCGCGTCGGCGCGGGCGAGACCGTCAGCCTCGGCAACGAGCCGGGTGGCGAACAGCTCGTGATTCTGAACGCGGATGTCGCGGCAGGCGACCTACTCCCGGTCTACGTGCAATACGGCTCGAACGAGGGCGTGCAAATGCTCGTTCCCGTGCTCGAAGCAACGGGAATCTACGAGGAGCTGAGCCCTGCCGCGATACTGCGATAGCCCTAAGACTCGAAGCGATACCCCAGCCCGCGCACTGTAACCAGCATTGACGGTTCCGCGGGAATCGCTTCGATTTTCGCCCGAATTCGCTTGATGTGCACATCGAGCGTTTTCGTGTCCCCGAAATAGTCGGCGCCCCACACGCGGTCGATGAGCTGCCCGCGAGTGAGCACGCGCCCCGAGTTGCGCAAGAGCAGCTCGAGCAGCTCGAACTCCTTGAGGGGCATCGCGATGTCCTTGCCGTCGACCGACACTGCGTGGCGTTCGAGGTCCATGCGCACCCTGCCAGCCTCGAGAATCGCGGCGTCCGAGTCATCCGCTTCCACACGACGCCTGAGCACGGCACGGATGCGCGCGAGCAGCTCTCGAGTGGAATACGGCTTCGTTACGTAGTCGTCGGCCCCGAGCTCAAGCCCGACCACGATGTCGACCTCGCTGTCTTTCGCCGTGAGCATGATGATGGGCACGCTCGAACGCGTACGGATCTCGCGACACACCTCGGTGCCACTCAGCCCGGGAAGCATGAGGTCGAGCAATACGAGGTCGGCACCCGATCGGTCGAACTCGGCGACGGCTGCGAGACCGTCCTCGGCGATTGTCGTCTCGTACCCTTCGCGACCGAGCAAATACGCGAGCGGTTCACTCAGCGAAGACTCGTCTTCGACGATGAGGATTCGGGTCACGATGCTTCTCCTAGCGATCGAGCGCCAGCGTGCGACGCTTCTGGCAATCGGATGGTGAATGTCGAGCCACTTCCAAGCTGGGACCACACCCGGATGTCGCCGCCGTGGTTTTGCACGACGTGTTTGACGATGCTGAGCCCAAGCCCCGAGCCGCCGGTATTGCGGCTGCGAGCGGGATCCGTGCGGAAGAACCTCTCGAAGACGCGGTCTTGCTCGTCC
>JANNCX010000096.1:0-2556 GCA_031387145.1 Salinibacterium sp. | reverse complement strand
TATGTCGACAAAGAAGATCTTCGGAATTGTGCTCGCGGGTGGCGAGGGCAAGCGCTTGATGCCGCTCACGGCCGATCGCGCAAAACCCGCCGTTCCATTCGGCGGTGGCTACCGATTGATCGACTTCGCGCTCAGCAATCTGATCAATTCGGGGCTTCGCCAGATCGTCGTGTTGACGCAATACAAGTCGCACAGCCTCGACCGGCACGTGTCGCAAACGTGGCGGCTCTCGGGTCTCCTCGATGCCTATGTCGCATCCGTTCCCGCTCAACAACGGCTCGGAAAACGATGGTTTAGTGGCTCGGCCGACGCGATCTTGCAGAGCCTCAACCTGCTTCGCGACGAGAAGCCCGACATTGTTGTCGTCGTCGGCGCCGATCACGTGTACCGCATGGACTTCAGCCAAATGATCGAGGCACACATCGAGTCTGGACTCGGGCTCACGGTCGCCGCAATCCGGCAGCCGATCGCGCTCGCCGATCAGTTCGGCGTGATTGAAGTCGAGGCCGAGGACCCTACTCGCATCGCGGCGTTCCTCGAGAAGCCCGACAACCCGATTGGACTCGCCGACTCCCCTGGCGAAGTGCTCGCTTCCATGGGCAACTACATCTTCGATGCCGATGTGCTCATCGACGCGGTAATTCGCGATGGCGAGAGGTCGGACTCGAATCACGACATGGGCGGCGACATCGTTCCCGACTTCGTCTCCCGTGGCTTGGCCGGCGTGTACGACCTCAATCGCAACCAAGTGCCTGGTTCGACCGACCGTGACCGCTTCTACTGGCGCGACGTGGGAACGATTGAGTCCTTCTACGACGCTCACCAAGACCTGATTTCGGCTCTACCCATTTTCAATCTTTACAACCGCGAGTGGCCGATCTTTAGCCAACAACTTAACTCGCCTCCTGCCAAGTTTGTTCGGGATGCTCGTGGCTACCTCGGAACGATGATCGACTCGATCGTGTCCCTCGGCTCGCTCTTGTCGGGCGCCCACATCGAGCGCAGCGTCTTGGGCCCGTGGACAACCGTCGAATCGGGTGCGATGGTAGTCGACTCGGTCGTGTTCGAGCGCGTACGCGTCCAGCCAAACGCCGTCGTTCGCAAGGCTATTCTTGACAAAGATGTCGTGGTTGAGGCCGGCGCGTCGGTTGGAGTCGATCACGACGCCGATCGTGCTCGCGGGTTCACGGTCACCGATACGGGAATCACCGTCGTCGGCAAGGGCGTCGTCGTCAGCTAGCGGAAGGCTCAACCCGGCGCATGGTCCGCTTCTTGGTGATTCTCGACGTCGATTCGACCCTCATCGAGAACGAAGTCATTGAGCTTCTCGCAGCCCACGCCGGCGCCCTCGCGGAGGTTGAGCTCATCACCTCCAGTGCAATGAATGGCGAGATCGACTTCGAAGAGAGTTTGCGAGCGCGCGTCGCCACCCTCGCTGGCCTGCCCGAGTCCATCTTTGAGACGGTGCGCGCCGAAATCACCGTGACCGCGGGTGTTCCCGAGTTGATTGCGCAGGTCAAGAAGGCGCGGGGTCGAGTCGCGGTCGTGTCTGGTGGGTTCCACGAAGTGCTCGATCCGCTCGCTAAAGAATTGGGTCTCGACTACTGGCGCGCGAACCGACTCGAGGTGCTCGACGGAGTGCTCACGGGCTCCCTCACGGGACCCATCATCCACGCCGAAGCAAAAGCCTCGACTCTTCGAGAGTGGGCGGCCGATTGTGACGTGCCCCTCTCGCAGACGGTTGCCGTCGGCGACGGCGCCAATGACTTGCCCATGATGGCGATCGCGGGCCTCGCGGTCGGGTTCGATGCAAAGGCGCCGGTTCGGGATCTCGCGGGTGTTCTCATCGACGCGCGTGACCTCTCGCAAGTGCTCCCGCTGCTGGGCTTGCGCGGCTAGAGAGCGAGTTGGGCTAGTGGCCCATCCCCAGACCGCCGTCGACGGGGATGACCGCTCCCGAGATGTAGCCCGCGTCGTCGCTCGCTAACCACGCGATGACCTTCGCGACCTCGGTCGGCGCGGCAAAACGGCCCGCGGGAATCTGCTTAAGGTACGCCTCTTGCTGCTCGGGGCTGAGCTCGGCCGTCATGTCAGTCTCGATGAACCCGGGAGCGACGACGTTTGCTGTGATTCCGCGACCGCCAAGCTCACGAGTGAGCGACCGGGCGAGGCCGATCAAGCCGCTCTTCGATGCGCTGTAATTCACTTGGCCCGCCGAGCCCAGGAGGCCAACGACGCTGGACACGAGGATGACGCGGCCGAAGCGCGCCTTGAGCATGCCCTTAGACGCGCGCTTGACGACGCGAAACGCTCCACTGAGGTTCGTGTCGACGACCGATGTGAAATCGTCGTCGCTCATGCGCATGAGCAGCATGTCGCGCGTGATTCCGGCGTTGGCTACGACGACCTCGATGGGACCGAGCTGCGCCTCTACCTCGGTGAACGCGGTGTCGAGGCTAGCGGCATCCGTGACGTCAGCGACCACTGTGATGCTGCCGGCCGGGCCTTCGCCCGAGCGAGCAGTAACCGCGACTCGATGACCTTGCGCGATGAACT
>JANNCX010000081.1:0-3291 GCA_031387145.1 Salinibacterium sp. | reverse complement strand
TGCCGATGAGCTCGTCATCGCTCAACACGAGCGCGTCAGTGGGCGTGAGCGCGACCAACTCGGGCACCGGCGGTGCGAGGAGGTCGAGTGAAGGCATGCATCAATTATCGCACGAGGCTGGAAGATACGTTCGAACGCTGCCCAATCTGTGGATAGGTCGCCGGAAGGCGAAAACAGCCGCCTTGTGGAGGAGAAGAGGCAAGGCAAAGGAGAGTGGTGCTACGAAAGCTCCGGGCGTCGATCGAGGTGGATGCCGGCAATCATGCACCGCACGGATCCCCCTGCGAGCTCGATCGTGGGAATGTCGACGGCCACAATGCTGCAGCTCGCTTCGATCACCGTGCGCTGTTCCGCTGTGAGGCTCGCTTCCGCGCGACGCGACAGCACGAGAATCCGTCCAACACTGCCCCGCAACTCGATCGCGTTGCCCGCGAAGTCCTCGATCTGGTCGTGGCTCAAGTCGATAATTGTTCGATCTTCGGCCGCGAGCCGGTCGGTGATTTCGTCTCGACGAGCCTCGTCATCGATCATGTCGAGACCCACGAGCGCGAAGTCGGTAGCGATACACATCATGACGTTGGTGTGATAGATCGGGATGCCCGCCCGATCACTCGCCTCAAACATCATGGGCTCGTAACCGAACATGGAACAGAACCGCTCGACAGCGAGAGGATTCGCTCGGCGGGAGTGAGCCGCATATGCGACGCGGTTGACCGCGTCAAGCACCATGGCGCCTGTGCCCTCCAAGAAGATGTCGTCATACTCAAGCCCCGAGTAGTCGATGATGTCTTGCACGCGGTAGCGCTGCTTGAGCAACTCGATGACGTCCCACCGGCGCTCCCCGCGCCGGTTGGGCGAATACATCGGGTAGAGAGCGATGCGCCCACCCGCGTGGGTCGAGAACCAGTTGTTGGGAAACACGCTGTCGGGTCGAAAATCCTCGTCGTCCTCGAACACGTGCACCGTGACGCCCGCGAGCTCGAGCGCCGCGGCAACAGCCGTGGTCTCGTCGAACGCTGCCTTGGCGATCGCGGCGGCATCCCGTGCCGTATCGACGGACTGAAACTTGTTGTCTGCCGCGGTTTCGGGGTTGGGCGCGAACTTGTGGGGTCGAACGAGTACGACGGCCGATGGCGCTTGAGCCGACATCGCGATTACGCGCCGGCTGCGAGGACGAGCGAGTACAAGTCTTTCGGGTCTGCGGGCTCGGCGATGAGGTCGACATCTTCGAAGTACGACGTGCCATCCACTTGATCGCGAACGTAGCGCAGCGCGGAGAAATCTTCGATCGCGAATCCGACGGAGTCGAAGATCGTGATTTGCTCAGGAGAAACCCGGCCGGGGCGGCGGCCCGCCAAGACCTCCCACAGCTCTGTGATTTCGGAGTCGGGCAGCAACTGCTGAATTTCACCCTCGATGCGCGTTTGCTCAGTGAACTCGACGAAGACGGATGCGCGGCGCAAGATTTCGGAGTCGAGCTCGGTCTTGCCGGGGCAGTCCCCGCCGATCGCGTTGACGTGCACGCCTTCGACAACCATGTCGTCGGACAGGATCGTGGCGTTCGTCTTGTCGGCGGTGCACGTCGTGATGATGTCCGCCCCAGCGACGGCGGCGTGCGAACTTGTGGCGCGCACGACGTCGAAGCCCAGGGGGGTTACATTGCGAATGAATTTGTCGAGGGCGGCGGGGTCGGTGTCCCACACTCGCAAGCTCGAAACGCCCATGATCGCGCGGAACGCGAGCGCCTGAAACTCGGCTTGCGTGCCCGTTCCTATCATTGCCATGACCTTCGACTCTGGGCGTGCGAGAGCGCGCGCCGCGAGCACCGACGTCGCGGCAGTGCGCAGTGCCGTCAGGAGGGTCATTTCAGCCCAGAAGGTCGGGTAGCCATTGCTTACGTTCGAGAGCACTCCGTAGGCGGTGACGGTCTGAAATCCGTTTCGAGGATTAGACGGATGCCCGTTCACATACTTGAAGGAGTAAGTCTCGCCTTCACTCGTGGGCATGAGTTCGATCACGCCGTTGGGGGAATGACTCGCGACGCGAGGGGATTTCTCGAACTCTTCCCACCGCGCAAAGTCCTCGTCAAGGTAGGCGACCATCCCGCGAATGATGTCTTCGACACCCGTGTCGGCGATCCACCGTGCCATGTTCGGCACATTTACAAAGCGCACCACGGCGGCCTCTTTCTCGATTGAAGTTACCAATCTACGAATATGCACTATGCACTCACAACACCCTGAACGCGCGTTATCGTGCACTCAATCATGCATTTTGCATACCGGCGACATACACTGTGCGCATGCTGACTCTCGATGAGCTCGACCGCCAACTACTCGCTGCGTTGCGGGCCAACGGACGCGAGCCAGTAGCGAGTCTCGCGAGAACGCTCGGCGTTACGCGAGCGACCGTGACGAGTCGGCTCGACCGGCTGATGAGCTCGGGCACAGTGATCGGATTCTCGGTCAGAGTGCGTGAAGAACTCGACCCGGACTCCGTGCGCGCAATCGCGCTCATCGAAGTCGAGGGACGGTCGACGGCGTTCGTGATCGACAAGTTGCGTGGTCTGTCTGAGATTCACTCGCTCCACACGTCTAACGGCGCGTGGGATCTCGTCGCCGAGCTGCGCACGAATTCGCTCGGCAGCTTCGATCGGCTTCTTGGCCAGATCAGGTCGATCGACGGGGTCGTCAACAGCGAGACGAGTCTGCTTCTGAGTTCTGCGCTACTGGGGGAACCTGGTCAGCGTTAGGGCGCTGCAAACATGTTTAGCCCGAGCTCGTCCGCGAGAAACTTGATCGCGAGACTGCCGCGCACGCTGTTGCCGGCGCCGTCGACGGGTGGCGAAAAGGTCGCGATACCGCCCGTGCCCGGCGCAATTGCGATGATGCCGCCACTCACCCCGCTCTTTGTGGGCAAGCCCACCTCGCACAGCCATTCGCCCGAGTGGTCGTAGAGGCCCGCGGTCGCGAGTACGGCAAGAACACGTGCGCAGACGTCGGCATCGACCACGCGCAATCTTGTTAAGGGATTGAGACCGCCGAGCGCGAGAGTCGATGCCATGACGGCAAGGTCGGCAACCGTGACATCCACCGAGCATTGTTTTGTGTACACGTCGGTCGCAGCGAGCGGTTCGAAGTAGATCAATTTGTGGCTCGCGAGCAAACGTGCGATGCCCTGGTTGCGCTGATTGCTCTCTGCCTCAGAGCGATACACGTCGGCGTTGAGCGCAAGCGCGCGGCCGGCAAATCGCGAGAGACCCTCGTGGACGAACGCCCATTTGGCGTCCGC
>JANNCX010000042.1:0-8599 GCA_031387145.1 Salinibacterium sp. | reverse complement strand
GCAATGCAACGAGGGGCCCCGGCGCAAGCCGGGGCCCCTTCGCATTGCTCGTGGGATGACGCCAGGGCGCGGATCGCGCGGCGACCAAGACCCCACCCAGTGACGGCTCCGGCGCCCTTCAGCGCCTACGAGAGGCCGCGGGAGCCCGCGCGACGATATACCAGCCATCAAGGCGTGCAAGCGCTTTTAGCGGCCGCTCAGGGCCTTAGCGCCGTGGCTAATTGCGAAATGGCCCCGGATGTAACGTCCGGGGCCATTCGACGGTGAACTAAGTGCTACTCCTCGCCAAGGGTTCCGAGGTAGAGCGAAATCACCTTGGGGTCGTTCAGGAGCTCACGACCCGTGCCTGTGTAGGCGTCCTTGCCCTGGTCAAGCACGTACCCACGGTCACAAATCTGAAGGCAGCGTCGAGCGTTCTGCTCGACCATGATCGTCGTGACGCCGGCTTTGTTGATCTCCTTCACGCGCAAGAAGGCTTCGTCTTGCCGCACGGGCGAGAGTCCAGCGGATGGCTCATCCAGAAGTAACACGTGAGGGCCCATCATGAGCGCGCGGCTCATCGCGACCATCTGGCGTTCACCACCCGAGAGCGAACCCGCGCGCTGAGCGAGTCGCTTCTCGAGCTCGGGGAAGATCTCGATAACGAACGCCAGGCGTTCCTTGATGCCCTTGGGCTTCTGGAACAGGCCCATCTCCAGGTTCTCGAGGATCGTGAGGGTCGGAAAAACGTTGTTCGTCTGCGGAACGAATCCAACGCCCTTTGAAACCAACTTGTTGGCCACAAGACCCGTGATGTCTTCGCCGTAAAGTCGAACGTTTCCATCTCGAACCTTCACGAGACCAAAGATCGCTTTGAGAAGCGTCGACTTGCCGGCGCCGTTGGGGCCAATGATGCCGATGAGCTCACCTTGATTGGCAACGAGAGAGCACGCATTGAGAATGTTGACGCCCGGCAAGTAGCCGGCCGTAACGTTCTCGACCTCGACAACCGGGGTTGCGGACTTGCCGGCCGCCGGCATCGTCTTAGGACTTGTCGTCGGCATCGAGCAGCTCCTTCATTGCTTCAAATTGATCGGCGGGCATCTCACCGAGGTCTTCGTCGTGGTGGCTGCCGAGGTATGCATCGATAACCGCGGGATCAGCCATGACGAGGTCGGGAGGACCCTCCGCGACGATCTTGCCCTCTGCCATGACGATGACCCAGTCGGCAATGTGCCGAACCATCTGCATGTCGTGCTCGACGAACAGCACTGTCATGCCTTGCGACTTGAGGTTGAGGATGTGGTCGAGGAGCGATTGTGTAAGCGCTGGGTTAACGCCTGCCATGGGCTCATCGAGCATCACGAGCGTGGGATCGCTCATGAGTGCGCGAGCCATCTCAAGCAACTTGCGCTGTCCGCCGGAAAGGCTCGCCGCGTAGTCCTCGGCCTTAGTGTCGAGCTTGAACCGACCGAGTAACTCGACCGCCTTCGCCTCGATGGCCTCTTCTTCTTTGCGCCACAGCCACGGCAAGAGCGCGACAAACATGTTCTCGCCTCGCTGGCCCTTTGCGCCGAGCTTCATGTTGTCGAGCACGCTCAACAGGCTCAGCGCCTTCGTCAGCTGAAAGGTACGAACTTGGCCGAGTCGAGCAACCTTGAATGACGGGATGCCCGCGAGCGACTTGCCCGAGAACGTCCACTTGCCCGTGTCTGGCTTGTCGAACCCCGTGAGGAGGTTGAAGAACGTCGTCTTGCCCGCACCGTTTGGTCCGATGAGGGCCGTGATTGCGTTGCGCGGAATCTCGACGTGATCGACATCGACGGCCGTGAGACCACCGAACGATCGCGTGACGTGGTCGGCAACGATGATCGGGTCGACCTTGGCTACACCCGGCACAATCTCGCCGACGTGCAGGTTAGTGCTCTTGACTGGCGCGCCCTTACTGGGCGTGGCTTCACTTGACAAAAGCCAACTCCTTCTTGTTCCCGAAGATGCCCTGCGGTCTGTAGATCACGAGGAGCATCAACACGATTCCAACGACGATGAAGCGCACCTGGCCGGCTTGCACGCTAGACATTCCGGGGAACCAACCGGCGGCTTGAGCGCGAGCGACGAATCCAGAGACGACCGAGAGCAACACCCAGAAGATCATCGATCCAACAACGGGACCCATGATCGTTGCGGCGCCACCCAGCAGCAGGATCGTGTAGATGAAGAACGTGAGCGTCGTGGCGTAGTTCGCGGGAACGACAGCGCGAGGAAGGATGAAGATCATTCCCGCGAGAGTTCCGAAAACGCCACCCAAGATGAGTGATTGCATCTTGTAGAAGTACACGTTCTTGCCGAGCGCACGCACTGCATCCTCGTCTTCTCGGATGCCCTTGATGACGCGACCCCACGGGCTGCGCATGAGCTGCCACGCGAGAAGCACGGCGAGACCCACGACCGTCCACGCGACGATTCGCAGCCACAAGTCGTACGCATTCATCTCGAACGGACCGAACCCGTACGTGCCTTCAGGAATAGGGTTCAGCGCCGCAAACGTGCCCTTGTAGCCACTGAGCCCATCGGCGGAGCCCGTGACGGCCTCGAGAGTGTTCGTTGTAAATACGAGTCTCAGAATTTCAGCCGCCGCGATCGTGACAATCGCGAGGTAGTCAGCCCTCAATCGCAACGTCGGTATTCCGAGTATGAGCGCGAAGACAACGGACCCGCCGATACCGACGAGCACGGCGCCCCACACCGGGAAGCCCAACGTCAGTGTCGAGATCGCGTAGCCGTAGGCACCGATCGCCATGAAGCCCGCTTGACCAAAGTTGACGAGTCCTGTGAACCCGAAGTGGATGGCCAAGCCGAGTGCGGCGAGCGCGTACGCAGCCGTCGTCGGGCTGATGATCTCAACGAGCCCGTTCTGGAAAATCTGCCAAAAATCAACACCCATGATGAGCCCTAGCCAATTCTCTCTTTGCGACCCAGGATGCCCTGTGGTCGGAATAGCAGCACGAGGATGAGGATTCCGAGAGCTCCGACGAACTTCATGTCAGAGGGAATCCACAAGGTCGAAATCTCGATGAAGAAGCCAACGACGAGTGAGCCGACGAGGGCACCGAATGCGGTGCCAAGGCCACCGAGCGTGACGGCTGCGAAAATCAGCAAGAGGATCTGGAAGCCCATGTCCCACGAGACACCAGGACGGTAGAAGGCGAAGAGGATACCGCTGAGCCCAGCGAGCGCGCCACCAATCACCCACACGATCCGGATGACCCGGTCGACGTCGATGCCACTTGCTGCCGCGAGGCTCGGGTTGTCGCTCACCGCGCGAGTCGCCTTACCGATGCGCGTCTTGAGCAAGAAGTACGCGACCGCGAGCAGCACGAGAACGCTAATGACCATGCTCAGGATGTCGAGCGGTGACAACGAAATCGGACCGAACTTGAGGTCGGCGCCATCCGCTCCAGGCAACTGACGCGTCGAACCGCCATAGACGTACTGGTAGATGTAGCGAATCGCGAGCGAGAGGCCGATGCTCACGATCATCATCGGGATGAGACCGATGCCCTTCTTGCGCAGAGGCTTCCAGAGACCTGCGTCAAGCAGGTAGCCGAATAATCCGCTCAAAATGATGGCGCCGATGAGCGCAAGCCACAGCGGCAGCGCCAAGTCGACCGCGAGCGTCAGTGTCGCGAGCGCTCCGAATGTCACCATTTCGGCGTGCGCGAAGTTGTTGAGCCCCGTCGTTCCAAAGATGAGCGAGAGGCCGATCGCTGCGAGCGCGAGGAGCAAACCGAAGCTAAGGCCGTTGAAGGCTCGCCCGATGAGTTGATCCACGAAACTTGTTGTTTGCCGCACTCCCTCACCGAGGAAGAAGTTGACGCTCTTGTTGTTCGTCAAGCCGAACTCGGCTTCGACCGACGCACTACCTTCCGCGACGATCACGCCGGAGGGGAGAGTCGACTCATCCAGCGTGACGGTGTAGACACCACCCTCGGGAACCCCGATCTTCCACTTACCGTCGGCTCCGGTCGCGACCTCTGCGCTATATCCGTTTCCGGATACCGTGATGAGGACACCATCGAGCGGCTCTCCGTCAAATTTGACGTTTCCGCTGAAGATGAAGTCGAGGTCGGTGCCTATCTCATCCGCGTGGGCTGAAGCACCCCCGACAAATGTGAGGCTGGCGACCAGCGCAACAAAGAACATGACCATAAGGCGCAACCAGCGCTTGTCAGCCATTCGAGTGACTTCCACGGAACCTCCAAGACAGACCAGTCGGAATTTTGCCATCCCGCGGGTTCTGGCGCACCGTCGGCGTTGACGATACTTGCACATTGTGTCTCATGTGTTTCATAAGCGACACAATGTGGTGAGGCAATTATGCGCGTGGAATAGCTTCGGGTCTAACTGGTTAATATTGAGTACCCCGTATTCACCGTGGCATCCGGGCTCAATTCACTCATGCAAGGGACACCATGGACCAGCCCGACCCCTTCGGCTTCATCGGACTAACGTACGACGACGTCATGCTTTTGCCCGGGCATACGGACGTAATCCCGAGCGAGGCAGACACGAGTTCGCGCCTCACTCGCCGCATTAGAGTCGCCGCGCCGCTCGTGTCTTCCGCCATGGACACCGTCACGGAAGGCCGGATGGCAATCGCGATGGCACGCAACGGCGGCCTCGGCGTGCTTCACCGAAACCTTTCGATCGAGGACCAAGCCGCATCCGTCGACAAGGTCAAGCGCAGCGAATCCGGAATGATCACCAACCCCGTGACGACGACTCCGGATGCCACGGTCGCCGAGGTCGACGCGCTGTGCGGCCAGTACCGCATTTCAGGTCTGCCCGTGGTTGAGGGCGACGGCAAGCTCGTGGGAATCATCACGAACCGGGACATGCGCTTCGTGTCACCGTTCGAGAAGTCGACGACGCTCGTTCGCGATGTCATGACCAAGGCGCCGCTCATCACGGCGCCCATCGGGATCGATCCAGACGGTGCGATCGCGATTTTCGCGCAACACAAGATCGAAAAGCTTCCGCTCGTCGATGCGTCCGGGCGCCTCGGCGGTCTCATCACGGTAAAAGACTTCGACAAGACCGAGAAGTACCCCAACGCGACGAAGGACGACGCCGGCCGCTTGCGCGTCGGGGCAGCCATCGGATTCTTCGGCGACGCGTGGGAGCGCGCGGGCGCGTTGCGCGACGCGGGTGTCGACATCCTCGTCGTCGATACGGCCAATGGCGACTCGGCGGGTGTGCTCGAGATCATCAGGCGGCTCAAGGCAGACAGCGCCTTCGACGCGATCGACGTGATCGGCGGTAACGTCGCGACTCGATCAGGCGCTCAAGCACTCATCGACGCCGGCGCCGACGCCGTCAAAGTAGGAGTCGGTCCCGGCTCGATTTGCACCACACGAGTCGTGGCAGGAGTGGGCGTGCCGCAAGTCACCGCAGTCTACGAAGCATCCCTCGCGGCTCGCGAGTCGGGCGTTCCTGTGATCGCGGATGGCGGGCTGCAGTACTCGGGCGACATCGCCAAGGCACTCGTCGCTGGCGCCAACACGGTAATGCTGGGCTCGCTGCTCGCGGGAACCGACGAGAGCCCGGGCGACCTCATCTTCGTCAACGGAAAGCAATTCAAGGGATACCGCGGAATGGGTTCGCTCGGCGCGCTCCAGACGCGCGGAACGAAGACCTCGTATTCACGCGACCGGTATTTTCAAGCGGATGTTCCCTCAGACGAACAACTCATCGCGGAAGGCATCGAGGGGCAAGTGCCCTATCGGGGTCCCGTCTCATCCGTTGTGTATCAATTGCTCGGCGGGCTCCGCCAGTCGATGTTTTACACGGGTGCGCGCACGATCGACGAGCTCAAGTCGAAGGGAAAGTTCGTGCGCATCACGGCGGCGGGGCTGAAGGAGTCGCACCCGCACGACATTCAAATGGTGGTTGAGGCGCCGAACTACCGTCGGTAGGTTTTGGCGGGGTCGGTGGGCAATCGCTACTCGGCGAACGTGGAGACTCGTTGTCCCGTTTCGTGCGACTCGATTGCCGCGAGCGCTAACGCCAAGGCCCGCCGCCCCGCGCGCGCATGCACGGGTGGTTCGGCGTCGGCGCGAAGTGCCGTGAGCACAGCATCCACATGGCGATCGAACGTGTACTCAAACGTGCGAGCCTCGTCATTGAAGTACCCCGCGCGCCACACACGCTCGGTCTCATCGCCGGCCGTCTGGAGCGTGAGGGCTCGAACCGTGTCATGAATGACGGCTCGGCCAAGCGTTCCGTTGAGCTCGACGCGTTGCGAATCGGGATACGTGTACGACGAATCGTAAGATCCGAGCATCGTGCCCACGGCTCCGCTCGCGAACTCTAGAGCGATCGCGATCGTGCTCCACGCCCCGTAAGTCATGTTGGTCATGTGCGCAGAGAGTGACGCGATGGGTCCGCACAAGTGCTCGAGCATGTCGAACCCGTGGCACTGAGTTTCGATGAGGTTGGCGTGGGGTGACTGCCCGACGTTGGCTTCGCCCCCGAACCGCCACGTCGCAAAGACGAGTTCGCCGAGTTCACCCGAATCGAGCGCGGCCTTCGCTCGCACGACGGGCTCGGCGAAGCGGTGGTTGAAGTTGATTGCGAAAAACGTGTTGCGTTTCGCGGCCTCATCGAGCAGCCGGTTGGCTTGATCGAGTTCGAAGACGAGAGGCTTCTCGACCAGAAGCGGAATGCCCGTCTGGGCAAGCTCGAGTGTTGGGGCGAAGTGCTGTTCGTTCGGCAGACACACGGTGATGAGATCGGGATGCGCACCGCTAAGCATCGCGTCGATGTCTGTGTATGCGACCGTGTCGAACTCCGCGGCCCGCGCCGCTGTGCGCGAAGAATCCCGGCCCACGATCCCGACGAGCTCCGTATCGGGTCGCCGCGAGAAAATCCTCGCGTGTTGACGTGCCCAACCTCCCGTGCCGACTACGGCCACACGCAGCATGGTGTTCATGCCGCCAGCCTAGACTTGACCCGTGAGTGACATCGAGATCGGCCGTGCCAAGCGCGCTCGCCGCGTGTACGCGTTTGACGACATTGCGATCGTGCCGAGCCGCCGCACGCGCGACCCTCAAGACGTGTCCGTAAGTTGGACGATCGACGCGTATACGTTCGAGATTCCCGTGCTCGCGGCCCCCATGGACTCCGTCGTGAGCCCCACGACCGCAATCGCGATGGGCAAGCTCGGCGGCCTCGGCGTGCTCGATCTCGAGGGGCTGTGGACGCGCTACGACGACCCCGAACCGCTACTTGCCGAAATCCGCGCCTTGCCGGCAGACGGGGCGACGAAGCGGATGCAAGAGATCTATGCAGCGCCGATCAAGCCCGAGCTCGTGGCATCCCGACTCGCTGAAATCCGGGCGGCAGGCGTGCCCGTCGCCGGGGCGCTCAGCCCCCAACGCACTCAGGAGCTCTACAAGACCGTCGTCGAAGCGGGCGTCGACCTGTTCGTGATTCGCGGCACGACCGTGAGCGCGGAGCACGTGTCGAAGTCGGTCGAACCACTCAACCTCAAGAAGTTCATTTACGAACTCGACGTGCCCGTGATCGTCGGTGGCGCGGCGACCTACACAGCAGCCCTCCACTTGATGCGCACGGGCGCGGCCGGTGTGCTCGTAGGGTTCGGCGGAGGTGCTGCATCGACGACGCGCGCGAGCTTGGGCATCCACGCCCCCATGGCGACGGCGGTAGCGGATGTCGCTGGCGCTCGTCGCGACTACATGGACGAGTCGGGCGGCCGATACGTTCACGTCATTGCTGACGGCGGACTCGGCACGAGCGGTGACATCGTCAAGGCGATCTCCGTTGGTGCCGACGCCGTCATGCTCGGGAGTGCGCTCGCAAGAGCGAGTGACGCGCCAGGCGGCGGATGGCACTGGGGTGCCGAAGCCCGCCACGCAGAGTTGCCTCGCGGCAGCCGCGTCGAAGTGGGTACTTTGGCGCCGCTCGCCCAAATTCTGCACGGCCCATCGAGTTCGGCCGACGGCCGCGTCAACCTCATCGGTGCGCTTCGCCGCTCGATGGCGACGACCGGTTACTCGGATCTCAAAGAGTTTCAGCGCGTCGAAGTTGTCGTCGCGCCCTACAGCGCGAGGTAGTCATGAGCCCCAAGTCGGTTACGCGTTCGACGAAGTTGGGCCCGGCACAACGGGTCGCTGCGATCGAAGCCCCAGACATTGTCGCGTAGCTTCGCGTCGGTCGCGCTGCGCCCGAAATGGATCGGGGCGCTTCTCTTGGCGCTCGCAATCGCCGCTGGCTTCGCTTTGTTAGGTCAGTGGCAACTTTCACGAGCCGTCGAAGGCGGAGTCGTGACTGAAGAGCAAACCGAAACCGTTGTGCCGATCGACTCGATCGCCGAGCCCCAACAGCCCATGCCTGCCGAGACAATCGGGCAGCTCGTGTCGCTCGACGCCGAGTTCGTCGCGGGCGACTACGTCGTCTTGAGCGACCGCTTCAGCGGCTCCGAGTCCGGCTTCTGGGTCGTGGGTCACGCGCTACGGGGCAACGGCTCGAGCGTCGCGATCGCACTCGGGTGGACGGGGACTGCGGATGCCGCGGCATCCGCTATTCGCATTCTCGAAGA
>JANNCX010000026.1:0-4640 GCA_031387145.1 Salinibacterium sp. | reverse complement strand
GCTTCGAGCACTTCGCGGCTGGGCACCGTTACTCGTGGTCGCGGGGGAGGCAACTCCGGGGGAGGAGGCGTTCGTCTCAACGCTCCGCTCACTCGCGCTAGAACTCGGCGTGGCGGATGATCTCGCGTTCGTCGGCGCGCTCGACCGCGACGAGCTCGCCGGGCTTCTTGCCGCGGCATCCGTCACGATCGTTCCGTCGTTTTCGGAGACATTCGGACTCGTCGCGCTCGAGTCTGCCGCGGCCGGCACGCCTGTCATAGGTTTTAGGTCGGGCGGGCTCAGTGAGTCGATCGCCGAGGGTGTTTCGGGAGTGCTCTTAGGAACGCGCGACGCGAGATATTGGGCGACCGAGCTCGCGGTCATGATCGAAGATACGGATCGTCTCGCGGCGCTTGCCGTCACGGCGCGAGAGCACGCCAAACGGTTCAGTTGGGGCCGCGCGACCGACCGCTTGCTCGAGGTCTATCGAGACGTGTCGAACTAGCGCCCGACGAATTCTGCCGTGGTTCTCGTCACGAACGCTTGCATTCCGATGCGAGCATCTTCGCTCGATGCGAGCCGCACGAGTTCGGGCTGGAGCGCGGCTTCTGCCGCGGCATCCCCCTCTCGAATTGCGACGCGCGCGTTTGCCAGCGCAGCTTGAACTGCGAGGGGGGCTTGAGCGGCAACCCGCTGCGCTATCGCGAGCCCGCGCGCAAACTGTTCGCCGTGCGGCACAACTTCTTGAACGAGACCCATGCGGTGCGCCTCGGCTGCGTCAAACGAGTCGCCCGTGAGGATCCAGCGCATCGCGTTGCCCCAGCCGACGGCGCGCGGCAGGCGAATGGTCGCTCCACCGAAGGGGAGGATCCCGCGTGCCACTTCGATTTGGCCGAATGTCGCCGAGTCAGCGGCGACCGCGATGTCGGCGCTCAGAATGAGTTCGATGCCGAGGGTCAAGCACGTGCCTTGAACCGCGATTACGACGGGCTTGCTGAGGCTCTCGCCAGACACTTGCCACGGATTGATTCCCTCCTCGGGAACCATGTCGAGGCCGCCGCGCGTGATTCTCGGCGCGACATCCGCGAGGTCAAGCCCGCCCGTAAAGTGATCGCCGTGAGCAAACACGAAGCCGACGCGCAACTCGGGGTCGCGCTCCAATTCGCCGTATGCGAGCGCTAATTCTTGCAACAGTTGCAAGTCGGCCGCGTTGCGCTTATCGGCCCGATTGAAGCCGATGAGAAACACGGCGCCGTCGCGTTCAGTCGTGATTCGGGGGGCGTCGTTTCCAGTCGAAGTCATGCCGAAAGCCTACGTCGACTTCACGTCGCGGCCGCGAGCGCTCCCACGAGTCGCAGAATCGTCGGCATGTCTTCGACAGCGTCGGCGGGCGACGTCGGAGCGAACTGGGTGATTCCCGCTCCCGCGAGCGGAAACCGCTCGAGCAGCTGTTTGAGCGCGTCGACAAGTGCGCTCGCTCGAACACCAAACGGTTCGGGGGACCCGAGCCCCACGATGTCGCTCGGGTCGAGCACGTCCAAGTCGATGTGCACATAGACGGATGCCGCGCCAGTCGCCTCGACCGCGTCAATGAGTGATTCGCCGCTCACGGTGTCCGCGGGGATGCTGCGAATTCCGTTCTCGACGACAAACGCGTCTTCGGCAGCATCAAAGTCCCTCGCCCCCGCGAGCACGATGTGCGATGCGGCGAGCGACGTGGACGGCACGAGCGTGCTCGGTCCATCCCCCACGAGAGTGCGCAACACCATGCCAGTGAAAGCGTGCGACGTGCTCGATTCGGGCGTATTGAGATCGGGGTGGGCATCCAGCCACACGACGGCAATGTCGTTGCCGAGCACGTGGCCGATCGCTGCGAGTTCGACCCCGCAATCGCCGCCGATCGTGATGACAGTGCCCGTCGACCCCGAGAGCACCGACTCAAATCGATCACGCACGAGCGCGATCGAACTGAGGCGGTGTACTCCCGTGTCTTGCTCGTCGCCTGCCTCGAGCGGAACCTCGACCACGAGCGTCGAGCCGCTCGGCAGGTCACCGCGAATCGCTTCGGCGCCGTCAACGAGACGCATGGCGCGGGAGGATCCCGAGCCTTGCCATTGCGCCACTACGACGAACGTCGCTGCCATGGCTACTGGCCCGAGGTAACCGCCTTTGGCGCGCCGCCCGCCTTGATCGCGGCAAGCCTGGCGTCGATTTCGACTTGCTTGTCGAGATCTTCGAGGCTCTCAAATTGAGAGTCGAGACTGGATGCCGCAATCTCCTGTTGGCCCAAGACCTTGGCCTCTTCGCGGCGAATTTTGTCTTCGAACCGCGAGATCTCGCTCGTGGGGTCGAGGATGTCGATCGATCCGATCGCGTCAGCGACTTGGCGCTGAGCATCCGCGGTCTTGGAGCGAGCGACGAGTTCGTCGCGCTTCGACGTGAGCTCCGAGAGCTTTGCGCGCATGCCCTCGAGACCTGCCTTGAGCTGGTCAACAACGGTAGTTTGAGACGCGATTGTGGGCTCGGCGTTCTTAGCTTCGTTCTCGGCAGAGACTTGCTTGCCGAGAGCGATCTTGGCAAGGTTGTCGAACTTGTCGGCATCCGCTGCATTGCCGCCGGTGCGCAGCTCGTCGCCCTTCGCGCTAGCCGCGATAGCCTTGCGTCCCCAGTCGCCGGCCGCCGCGACATCCTCCGCGTGATCTTGCTCCATGAGGCGCAAATTGCCGATGGTTTGAGCGACCGCGCTTTCGGCTTCAGCGATGCTGTTCGTGTAGTCCCGCACGAGCTGATCGAGCAGCAACTGCGGGTCTTCGGCCTGGTCGATGAGGGCGTTGATGTTCGCCTTCAAGAGTTGAGTGATGCGTCCGAGGATGGATTGCTTTGCCATTCGACATGCCTTTCGTGAGGGGAACGATTGAAAAGTCTGGTTTAGAACCTACCGCCGCGACTGCTTCGGCCACCACTGCTGCGGCTAGCGCTGCGCGAACTTCCCCCGAATGAGCCACTTCGCGAGCTCGAACTCGTGCGACGGCTGCTCGAGCCGCCGCCGGACCAGCCGCCACTCGATCCGCTCCTCGAGCCGCCACCCGAGCTTCCGCCATTCACGATGCCTCCGACGAGACCGCCGAGCAAGCCTCCAAGGTCGGCGCCGTCGTAGCCGCCGCTTGAGCGAGTCGTGGTTTGTTGTGAGTTGAAGCTCGCGACGTCGCGGCTCGCCAATTCGAATGCGCTTACCGCGAGTTCGCTGGCACGTTGTGCTTGAGCGAGTGCTGCAATGGGATCCGACGTCGCGACCGCTTCGGCTTGCGACAACAGGCGATCCGCTTCGCTCACGCGGGTGCGAGCCGACTCCCCGATTCCGCCACGCCTCGTCGTGATGAATTCACGCGCGCTCGCGATTTGCGCGCGCGCAGCGGCGAGGGACGCATCGAGTTGAGAACGAGCGGCGGCGACTTTTGCCTGCGCGTCGCGCACGTTGACGAAAACGGTTTCGAGCGCGGCGTTGGCTTGCTCGACTTGCGTGAGGCTAGCCAGCGGGTCGCCCGAGCCTTTATTCGCGACAGCGAGAGCGGCTGCCGCTGACTCGATCGCCGGGGTTAGGGCCGCATCGACCGGAAGAGCGCGCGCGGCCGTGATGGCGGCTGTCGTGTCGTCGACGGCCGCCTTGAGCTTGGTTACGGCTTCGTCGAGGCTCGACTTGAGCCTGTCGATCGCGTCGAACAGTTCGGCAGCTTGACCGACACTCGCTTGCGCCGTGCGAACCGCGATCGCTGCATCAGCGTTTTTCGCGGCGCCAATGAAATCCGTCGCACTCGAAATCGCGGTTTCGGCGAATGTCAAGAGTTTTTGCGCTTGCGCGACGTTGGTCGAGACCGACGCGAGGGCGCTCGCCGCGTAGATTCCATCGAGTTTCGAGAGCGTGGCTTTAGCCGCAGCAGAGCGCTCGAGAGTCGCGGTGCGCTGCGAGGTTACCTTCGCGAGCGCATCCGGAGCATTCTTCTCAAGCTGACGCAAGTCGTCGAAGGCGTCGGCTTGACTGTCGAGCTCGGCGTCTGCGGCTTCGCAGAGTTGAATGATTTCGGTCGTCAGCGCGCGCTTGTCTGCTTCGGTCTCGGGGTTGTGGTCGTCGAGTTTTTGCCTAATGGTGAAGGCCGCCGCAACCTTGGATTGAGCCGCGATGAGCGCCTTCGTGAAATCGGCGGTCGCCGCTTCGCCGAATTGCGCGACGGCAAACCCGAGTTCTTGTTCGCTCGTCTTGAGGGAGTCATCGAGTTGCACGAGCAAGCTTCCCGCGAGAGTGTCGAGTTGCTTGAGGGTCATTTGACCCGGCACGCTCGTCGTCGTGCCGTCTTTGCCACGCCGACGGATGCGCGAGTAGATAAAGACGCCAGCACCGATGACAGCGACGCCACCGACGATCGGCAGAATCGGAATTCCGCCGCTTGCGTTGGGCTCGACCGGCGCGGCGGGCTCGTCGACGACGACCTCGCCGCCCGCGGCTTCGAGCGCGAGAGCAACGGCGCCCGCGATCGCGGCATCCGCCCAACGGTCACTGCGAAGCTCGGCCTCGATCGCCAATTCGACATTCGTGATTTGGGCCTCAGTTAGTCCGATATCTGGGTCGACCGATAGTCCATAAAGTCGATCGTCGAGCGCGACGG
>JANNCX010000148.1:0-3634 GCA_031387145.1 Salinibacterium sp. | reverse complement strand
TACTCGACCCGCAGGAGGGTCAAGCGCAGCGCGCTAGACCCTTCTGCGCTTCGGCGGGCGGCAACCGTTGTGCGCCTGCGGAGTGACATCGTTGATCGAACCGACCTCCAGGCCAGCGGCCTGGAGGGAACGGATCGCGGTCTCGCGGCCTGAACCGGGACCCTTCACAAAAACGTCGACCTTCTTCATGCCGTGTTCTTGCGCTTGGCGGGCAGCGGACTCCGCGGCGAGCTGAGCGGCGAACGGGGTCGACTTGCGCGAACCCTTGAAGCCAACAGCACCGGACGAAGCCCAGCTGATGACGGCACCACTGGGGTCGGTGATCGAGACGATCGTGTTGTTGAACGTCGACTTGATGTGGGCTTGGCCCAAGGCGATGTTCTTCTTTTCCTTCTTGCGCGGCTTGCGTGCCGCTGCCTTTGGTGCGGCCATTACTTGCGCCCTGCCTTCTTCTTGCCTGCAACGGTACGCTTCGGGCCCTTGCGGGTGCGAGCGTTGGTCTTGGTGCGCTGTCCGTGCACGGGAAGCCCGCGACGGTGGCGGATGCCCTGGTACGAACCGATCTCGACCTTGCGGCGGATGTCGGCGGCGACCTCACGACGAAGGTCACCTTCTACCTTGAAGTTCAGCTCGATGTAGTCGCGCAATGCGATGAGCTGGTCATCGGTCAGATCCTTTACGCGGATCTCCCCGCTGATTGCGGTGTCGGCGAGGGTCTTGAGTGCCCTCGTACGGCCAACACCGTAGATGTAAGTCAGTGCGACCTCTACGCGCTTATCGCGCGGGATGTCGACGCCGGCTAGACGTGCCATGGTGGCTTCTCCTTGAAACAAGTGGAGGTAATGGACAACACCGGTGCCAAGGCCTCCACCCTGGGTGTCCCCCGAATCAACGGGTTCTTGGTGCTGTTCTAGTTATTTCAGTTTTAGCCCTGGCGTTGTTTATGACGCGGGTTGGACTTGCAAATCACCATGACGTTTCCATTGCGGCGGATGACGCGGCAGTGGTCACAGATTGGCTTAACGCTGGGGTTGACCTTCATTGTGTTTCCTTGGATTCGCTGTCTTCGTACTCACGGGATGCCGCGAGACGTTACTTTCCAGCGGAACGTTATTTGTAGCGATAGGTGATGCGGCCACGGGTCAGGTCGTACGGGCTCAACTCGACAACCACCCGGTCCTCAGGAAGGATTCGGATGTAGTTCTGTCGCATTTTGCCTGAGATGTGGGCTAACACACGGTGGCCGTTGGTCAGCTCAACGCGAAACATCGCGTTGGGCAGAGCTTCGACTACTGCGCCTTCGATCTCGATGACACCGTCTTTTTTGGCCATTGCCTCTTCGTCGCTAAAAAGTTAGAGTTCGCTAGTCTGCGTGGGATTGTTGTGGCGAGCAGGCACGCCAAAGCACGCCGGAAACACCAAAGATCAAGCTTAGGTCATTCGGAGCGCGGGAGCAAGGTGCAGGCTATTCGCCGACCGGAATCGTGCACCACGTCGGCTCGTCGACGATGCTCACGGTGAAGGTCATGCTGTCGGTCAGGTTCTCGACGTCACCGTTCTCGTGCAGAATCCGAGTCTTGCCGGTTCCGCTCCCGCCCGTGATGACTCCTTCGTCGTCGCGTTCGAATGTAAAGGTGCCAAACGTCTCCCACGCGGTGCCGATGCCGGTGAAATCATCGCCGTCGAATCGTGAACCGCTGTAGTCGCCGCTCCCAAAGTCCAAAAGGATGCCGTCGCCGTTCACCTGGTACTCGTCACCCGGTTTCCAGCTGTCGGGCATCCCCGGTCCTTGCTCGAGGTAGACACCGGGAAACTCGGAGTCCGGGTTCGACAACAAGTCTTCATCGGCGCACACGGGACTGGTTCCGTCAACGTAAGCGTTGGCACCTTGCACGAGCCAACTCTCCCCGGGCGCGAGTCCTGCCGGTTCTGAACCGCCGGCACCGGGCGTCGGGCTAGCGGATTCCGTCGCAGCAGTAGAACTTGACGGGGGAGCCGCGGGGCCAGCCGTGCATCCGACAAGCAGCATCGACGCAAGCGCGAGAATGAGCAGGAAATTGGGCACGCGAGTCGAACTCATGTGCGCCATGGTACGCGCGAGGCGCCGCAAGTGCTACGGAATCGGCACGGGCTTCACGCCGAACGGCGCTAGTCCCGCCGCTCCCCCGTCTTCGGCCGTGAGCACCCAGAGTCCCGCTGCGTGTACCGCGACGGAGTGCTCCCAGTGCGCGGCATCCGCTCCGTCATCCGTTGCGACCGTCCACCCGTCACTCAATTCATGTGTGTCGATATTGCCGCGAACGAGCATGGGCTCGATCGCGATGACGAGTCCTGGCGAGACGACGGGCCCTTGCGCGCGAACGCGATAATTGAAGACGGGCGGCTCTTCGTGCATCGAGCGCCCAATGCCGTGGCCGACGTATGCCTCGAGAATCCCGAACCTTCCGCGCGAGTGCACGGCGTCTTCGATCGCCCCACCGATCTCGTTGAGCCGCTGGGCGCTTGCGAGCGCGGCGATCCCCGCCCATAAGGAGTGCTCTGCCGCATCCGCGAGCTGTTGCCTGCTCTTGACGACGTTGGCGCGAGTCGCATCCGGCACGACAACCGTGAAGGCCGCGTCGCCGTTCCAGCCACCCAATTCGGCACCGCTGTCGACTGACACGATGTCGCCTGGTTGGATGACACGCTTGCCGGGAACACCGTGAACGACCTCGTCATTGACCGAGATGCACACCGTGTGGTGGTAGCCCGGTTCCTTCATGAAGTTGGGTACGGCTCCCGCAGCACGAATCGTTCGCTCGGCGATCGCGTCGAGCTCACCCGTCGTGATGCCGGGGCGAATTGCCGCTCGCACAGCGGCGAGCGAGGCCGCCGTGATGAGACCGGGTTCGACCATGAGCCGCAGCTCAGCCGCGGACTTGTAGATCTTCTTGTTACCGAACGCCACGAAACTAGGACGCCGTTGGCAACGGAATGCCGCGCTCGGCGAGAGCCGCGACGATTCGATCCGTCACATCGTCGATTTGACCGATCGCATCGACCTTAGCGAGCACTCCGCGACCGTCGTAAATGTCGATGAGTGGCTCGGTTTGTTCGCGGTATACGTCAAGCCGGTGACGAACCACGGCCTCATCATCATCGCTTCGGCCTTGTTCGGTCGCGCGCTTACGCAAGCGGTCGATCACAACGTCGGGGTCAGCAACGAGTTCGACCACGACATCGAGGGCGGCGCCGTGTCCACTCAGGAACTCATCGAGCTCACGCACTTGATCGGTCGTGCGCGGGTAGCCATCGAGCAAGAAGCCCTGCTGGGCATCCGCCTCGGCAAGGCGGTCTCGAATGAGCGCGTTCGTGAGGGAATCGGGAACGTTGTCGCCCGCATCCATGTAGGCCTTGGCCTTCTTGCCGAGCGCGGTTTTGTTCTTGACGTTGCTGCGAAAAATGTCGCCTGTCGAGATCGCGGGCACGAGGTACAACTCAGAGAGTCGGAACGCCTGAGTGCCTTTACCTGCACCCGGCGGCCCGATCAAGAGCAGCCGACTCAACGCAGCAGTCCCTCGTAGTGACGCTGCTGTAGTTGCGAATCGATTTGCTTCACGGTCTCGAGACCGACACCCACGATGATCAGGATGCT
>JANNCX010000384.1:0-4060 GCA_031387145.1 Salinibacterium sp. | reverse complement strand
GCATCCGGGTTCCGACGCACTCGTCTTTGCTCAAGACAAGCTGCTCATGCGAGCGCGATTGACTGAACTCGGACTCCCCGTGCCGGAGTGGGCCGCGGTGGACTCGGCCGAAGCCCTTGATGAATTTTTGCTCGCGCACGGTGGCCGCGGAGTCGTCAAGACGCCGAGGGGCGGCTACGACGGCAAGGGAGTTCGCGTCGTGCGAGCGGCCGCCGAGGTGGCTGAGTGGTTCGACGCTGGCACTCCGCTCCTCGTCGAGGAGCTCGTGGAGTTTCGTCGCGAGTTGTCGCAAGTGCTTGCGCGTCGTCCTTCGGGCGAGATCGCGTTGTGGCCCGTCGTCGAGTCTGTGCAACGAGACGGTGTGTGCGCCGAAGTTATCGCGCCAGCGCCTCGATCGGCTGGTCGAATCGCGGATGTAGCAGCGGACATCGCGACCTCTATCGCCGAGAACCTCGGGGTCACGGGTGTTCTCGCCGTGGAGCTCTTCGAGACGACCGATGACAGGTTGCTCGTCAACGAGCTCGCGATGCGCCCGCACAACAGCGGGCACTGGACCATCGATGGCTCGACGACGAGCCAATTCGAGCAGCACATTCGCGCCGTGCTCGACCTGCCTCTCGGAGCGACCGGATGCAGGGACCCCTGGAGCGTCATGGTGAACGTCTTCGGCGCTCTCGCGATCGAGCACTATCCCGCTGCGCTCGCGGACCAACCCGACGTCAAGATCCACGGCTACGGCAAGACACCTCGAGCGGGTCGAAAAGTCGGCCACGTCACCGCGGGCGGTGACGACCTCGACGATGTCGTCTTCCGCGCGCGAGCCGCAGCGGCATTCTTTGAGGTATGACGCGTAATCTTTACGCGTGACTGAACCCGTTCTTGTAGCCGTCGTGATGGGCTCCGACTCCGACTGGAGCGTGATGTCCGCTGCCGCCGAAGCGCTGACCGAATTCGGTATCGCGCACGAAGTACAAGTCGTGTCAGCGCACCGAAGCGCGAAGAAGATGATCGCGTTCGGAAACGACGCAGCTCAGCGGGGCATCCGAGTCATCATCGCGGGAGCCGGGGGAGCAGCGCACTTGCCGGGAATGCTCGCAGCCGTCACGACGCTTCCTGTCATTGGGGTTCCCGTGCCGCTCGCGCGGCTGGACGGAATGGATTCTCTGTTGTCGATCGTGCAGATGCCCGCGGGGATTCCCGTAGCGACGGTGTCGATTGGCGGCGCACGGAACGCGGGAATCCTGGCCGCGCGCATTTTGGGTTCGGGCGATTCCGCGCTCACGGCCAAGCTCACCGAGTTCGCGCACGGTCTTGAAGCGCTCGTTGAGGAGAAGAACGCCGCTCTCAACGCGTCGTTGTGAGGGGTAAGCAATGAGCTCGACTAGCCCCGTGCGGTTTCCCAATGTGAACCAGCCCACCGCGATGACCAAGCGCGCGTGGTGGCTTGTCGCACTCAACTTTCTGATCCCGGGGTCGGCGCAATTGCTCGCGGGTGATCGCCGCCTCGGCAGGTTTGGCGTTGGGTCGACCTTCGTCTTGTGGGGCGTTCTGATTCTCGCCGCGATCGTTTACGCCGTGTGGCCGACGGCGATCTTCACGCTCGCGAGCACGACGATCACACTGTGGTTCATCGCCGCGGTGCTCGTTTTTTATGCCGTGTTGTGGATCGTGTTGACCCTCGACACCCTGAGGCTCGTTCGACTCGTCAAAACGGTGCCGTCAGCGCGCGGTTGGCTCGCTTTCATTACGACTGCGCTCATGGTCGCGGTGTCTGGCGGAGCCGCGTACGGCGCCTTCCTCGCGACAACCGCTGGCAGTTTTGTCTCGGACGTGTTCGTCGTCGCACTGCCCGAGCCCCCCATCGACGGCCGCTACAACATCATGTTGCTCGGTGGCGACTCGGGCCCAGACCGTGACGGACTTCGCCCCGACAGCATCGCACTCGTCAGTATCGACGCCGCGACGGGTGCCGCGACCATGATCGGTCTGCCGAGAAACCTCGAGTACGTCCCGTTCGTCGAGGGGTCACCGCTCGCAGCGAAGTACCCCAATGGCTATGGAGTCGACGGGTGCGAGGTCGACGTGTGCTTGCTTAATTCGGTCTATACCGAACTCGAACTCATGAGCCCCGAGATGTATCCCGACGCGGTCGCCAACGGCAGCGAGCCCGGAATCGAGGCGATGCGGGATGCAGTCGCTGGCGTCACGGGCTTACCGATCCAGTACTACGTTCTCATCGAGATGCAGGCGTTCTCTCAACTCGTGGACTCGCTTGGCGGAGTGACCGTGAGCATCGAGACGGCCGTACCGATCCACACCGACGACACGTTCACCGAAGTGGGCGAGTGGATCGGCCCGGGCGTCGTGTTGCTCGACGGGTACCACGCCCTGTGGTACGCGCGTTCGCGGCACGATACAACCGACTACGACCGAATGGCCAGGCAACGCCAACTCGAGCAAGCGATCCTCGAGCAGTTCACGCCGCTCAATGTGCTCAGCAAGTTCCAAGCGATTGCCGAAGCGGGAACTCATCTCGTCAAGACCGACATCCCTCAGTCGACTCTGGGCTACTTCGTCGATCTCGCGTCGAAGACAAAGCAACTACCCATCACCGACCTCGATCTCGTGCCCGAGAACGGCGTCGACCCCGGCGATCCCGACTTCGCGTACATCCGTGAGATCGTTGCCGATGCAACCGCCCCGGCGCCGACCGAGACGAACAACTAGCGCCGCTTTACGAGGCCGTGCCCTCGTCTCGCAATCGAGCCGCTTCGAATAGTTCTCGCAAGCGGTGGATGCCCCCGCTAGCGTCGCCGTCAAACACGAGTCGACCGTGGTGGAGCACGATCGTGCGGTCACACAGTGTCTCGATCTGTTCGAGCGCGTGCGAGACGACGATGATCGTCTTGCCACTCGCTTGGAATTCGCGGATGCGTTCCATGCACTTGTCCTGAAAGGGTTCGTCGCCGACAGCGAGCACTTCGTCAACAATGAGAATCTCGGGGTCGATGTGAACGGCCACTGAGAACGCGAGGCGCACGTACATGCCCGACGAGTAGAACTTGACTTGAGTGTCAATGAATTGCTCGATGCCCGAGAACGCGACGATTTCATCAAAGTACAGGTCGGTCTCTCGCTTGCTCAGACCAAGAATCGATGCGTTGAGGTAGATGTTGTCGCGCCCAGTGAGATCGGGGTGGAACCCGGCGCCGAGCTCGAGGAGCGCGGCGAGCCGACCTCGCCGAAGTACTTCACCAGACGTGGGTTGAAGCACCCCCGCGATCGTCTTGAGGAGCGTGCTCTTTCCCGAGCCGTTTGCCCCGATGAGGCCGAGAGTCGTGCCTGCCGTGACGTCGAAGGTGATGTCGTGAACCGCGAAGAAGTCGTCTTTGTGGGCGTTCGACCTGCGGGCGTTGACGAGTCGTTCCTTGAGGGACTTGTCGCGGCGAATCACGAAGCGCTGGGATACGTTGCGGACGGAGACGACAACGGGAGACTTGCCCACGCGGTTCTCCCGTCATGATCGACTGCCTCTCGGCAACTAAGGCACTTCTACAATAGTGTTCGGGCGATCACGACCCTTTTGACAGCGTGTGGATGGATCACTGTGGCACCGAGCGAATCGCATGCAGGCTCTTCCACGCTCGGCGACCTCGTGAGCGTCGCCCCGCCTCGGGGGCTGTTCAGGGGAACAGCGTTCTCCATCAGAGCGATCGCGTCGCAACGGGAACTCTTGGGGTTGCTCGTGCGTCGCGAGATAAAGGTGCGCTACAAAGACAGTCGCCTCGGGATCGTGTGGAGCCTCGTGCGCCCCATCGTCATGTTTGCCGTCTACTACATCGCAATCGGCAAGTTCTTGGGTGCCGAAAGATCGATTCCCGACTTCGCGATCTTTATATTCACAGGCCTCACGGCGTGGGGGCTCTATTACGAGATCGTCTCGAGCGCGACCGTCTCGATTGTGGTCAACGCGGGACTCATCAAGAAGGTGTACATTCCGCGCGAGATTTTTCCCTTGAGTGTCGTCGGCTCGGCAGGATTCAACTTTCTTGTGCAATTC
>JANNCX010000376.1:0-2186 GCA_031387145.1 Salinibacterium sp. | reverse complement strand
AGACGATAGAGAAGAGTTGCCACGATGATTCCTTGATCGCTAACGAATACGAACGGGAGCGAGGAGCTCGCTCATGATTGAAAGGAGTGCGGCCCGAGTGTCTTCCGTCGAGCCCACTTCGATGTCGAGAGTGCTCACGGTGCACAACGTGTAGGCCGCTCCCCCAAGCGCGATGCCGAAGCGCATCTTTTCTTCGACGGATGCCGCATTCGCCGAGAAGAACTGCGCGAGCCGCTGCACGAGCGCGTTAGCGCGGTCGATCACGGGAACGTCAACGAGAGAGGGGCCTTGGTTGATGAACATGTGAACCTCGAGTCGATGCGCGAGCAAGAAGTCGACGAACTCTTCGAGGAATGCCCTGCGGCCGACTTGGCTGAGGCCCTCGACTTCGATCGGGCTCAGGATGGCGACCATGCGGTCGATCGCGGGGCCGATCGTCGCTTCGAGGAGCGCCTCTTTCGACGCGAAGTGATACAGCACCGTGGACTTCGAGACCCCGGCCAACTCCGCGATGCGCTGGAGTGAAGTGCCCGCGTATCCGACCGCGGCAAACTCGGCGAGTGCGATGGCTCGAAGTTCCTGTTGGCTCGACATGATTCCACGTTAACTGACCGATCGGTCAGAGCCTGTCCGATCGGTCAGTTTGCCAGTCAACTGTCAGCTAAGTGACGTCGTCGGCGCAATTGCTGCCCCGAGCGAGTAGCGTGGAGACAGGAGGACACATGCGCAAATTCATCTTCAACACGAGCATTCTGAGCGCCCTATTCGGCGTCTGGGGTGTCGCGCAAGCTACTCGAAAGGGCCCTCGCGACTGGCGGCTCATCCTCATGTGGGTGAGCTGGGGTCTCACGGTCGCGATCGCGGTAGGCACTGTCGTCACGCAAGCGAACGCTTCGCGAGAACTGGAGGATTAGCAGATGTTCAACGACGGATTCGGGCCATTCGTTTGGTTCGGCCACTTTTTCGGAATGGCCGTGATGGGCATCTTTTGCCTCGTTGCTTTCGCCATCGCGATTGGGCTCATCTTTCTTCTCGTGAGGTTCTTGCTCGTCGCGACGACCGCCGCTCAGCTCTACATTTCGAAGAATGCACCGGCTGCTACCTCCACGACGTCGGCCGCGACCAAGCCTGCGACTACCGCTGCAGCCAAGCCCCCGACGAAGCCAGCGGCCCAGCCGTAACGGCCAGCTAGCTCAAGAATCCGCGCAAGAGCGCCGCGCTCCCCGCGAGGTGCTCAGACATCGCCGAAGCGGCACGATCCGCGTTGCCCGTGAGAATCGCGACGACGATGTCTTCGTGCTGTTGGTTCGAGTGTTCGATGTTTCGAGCGAGTAGCGGGATTCCGTCGAGCAACTGGTTGACGCGCGTGCGGTTGTCCGCGAGCAGCGATACGAGCGACGGGGTTCCCACGACTTCGCCAATCGTCAGGTGGAGCCTGGAGTCGAGCCGCCGGTAGTCGTCGATGGATGCGGCCGCGGTCTCGCGCATCCGCGTCCAGAGCAGTTCTCGATCGGTCGCTGATAGATCTCTACTCGCCGCGGCTCTCGCGGCCCCCACTTCGAGAATCTCGCGCAAGCCCAAGACGTCGTTGATCTCGGCGGCGTCGAGCTCGACGTCTCCGACGGGGGCAGCGACGGGCAGCGTCTCGCTCACGAAAGTGCCGCCATAGCGGCCTCGTCGAGAAACCAAGAAGCCCGCATCCGACAGCGAACGGATCGCGTCGCGCACGGTGTCGCGACTCACCGAGAATCGGGCCGCGAGGTCGCGCTCAGACGGCAAGGGTTCGCCGAGCCCCACGACTCCCAAGCGGATGGTCTGCAGCAGTCGCGCGACGGTGTCTTCGAACGCATTGCCGCTGCGCACGGGTCGAAACAGCACCTCGTCTGCGAGGCCCTGCGCATCGCCCACGTCGGTCATGGCGAGACCTACAGCGGCGTCACATATGCGGAACTGATTCCGCCGTCGACGAGGAACGTCGATGCCGTGATGAAGCTCGCGTCGTCACTCGCGAGAAACGCGACGGCCGCTGCAAGCTCTTCGGGCTCGGCGAAACGACCCGTGGGAATGTGAACGAGTCGGCGCTGAGCACGCTCGGGATCACTAGCGAAAAGCTCTTGCAGCAAGGGAGTGTTGACGGGTCCCGGGCACAACGCGTTGACGCGGATGCCCTGCCGCGCGAACTGAAC
>JANNCX010000368.1:0-15570 GCA_031387145.1 Salinibacterium sp. | reverse complement strand
GACGATGTATTCGTCACCGCGAGCAAGTTGGGGGGAGTTGTCAGTCATGAGTCAGTACTACCAGACTCGGGAGCGCTGCGTACTGATTCTCGCGACGACGTGCGGTCGTGCCCCGCGGTTAGACTTCGGTCATGGCTTCACAATCCGACCTGCTCGTCTGGATCGACTGCGAAATGACGGGGCTCGATGTCTCGATTGACGAGCTCGTCGAGGTAGCGGTCGTCATCACCGACTACGACCTCGTTGCAGTCGACCCGGGCTTCAGCATCGTCATCAAACCCGACCAGTCGGCGTTCGACAACATGGCCGAGTTCGTGCTCAACATGCACAAAGAGAGCGGCTTGCTCGAAGAGATTCCCAACGGAGTTTCGTTAGCGGATGCCGAGTTCGCCGTCAACGAATACATTCTGAAATTCGTGCCGACGCCCAAGAGCGCACCGCTCGCGGGCAACACGATCGGAACGGATCGCACGTTCCTCGCTAAGTACATGCCGCGCGTCGACGGCCACTTGCACTACCGCTCGATCGACGTGTCGTCGATCAAAGAGCTCTCGCGCCGCTGGTTTCCGCGCGTGTACTTCAACGCACCAACAAAGGCGGGCGGGCACCGCGCTCTCGCCGACATTCTCGAGTCCATCCGCGAACTCGCCTACTACCGCGAAGCCGCGTTCGTCGCGCAGCCCGGCCCAACGACAGAATTCGTGCAGGCGATCGCTGCCGACATCGTCGAGAGTTTCGCCGCGCGACCTTAACCGCGCGGCGGCTGTAATACACTTATACGGCTGCTTCGGCAGCATCCATGGTGGTCGTAGCTCAGTTGGTAGAGCGCTGGCTTGTGGAGCCGGATGTCGCGGGTTCGAGCCCCGTCGGTCACCCCAAGTGAAAACGGTCTGACTGAGGTCAGGCCGTTTTCTCATTCCCGGGAGGGTCGTATGACGCAGACGCTCGAGCGCCCCGAGCTCGACCAAGCGACGCTGCCCGACACCCCGTGGGTCACGATCGTGTGGAACGATCCCGTCAACCTCCAGCACTACGTGTCCTGGGTATTCCGCAGCTACTTCGGGCTCGAGCGCGGCGAGGCCGAGCGCCTCATGCTGCTTGTGCACAACGAGGGACGTGCGGTCGTGGCATCCGGTGGGCGCGAAGAAATGGAGCGACACGTCGAGGCGATGCACGACTTCGGCTTGTGGGCCACTCTCACGAGGAGCGATTCGTGATTCCCTTCGCGATCGACGGCGCACTCATCACGGCGCGATTCACGACGAATGAGCGCGACGTGCTCAGCAACCTGTGCGAGCAACTCATCGACATGCTTGCCGAGCGGCACGCGGATGCCCCCGCCGATGTGCTTTACGCCCAACTCGGTATCGGCGGCCAAGGCTCGCTGCCCTCCGATCCGGCGCTCGCTCGATTGCTTCCCGACGCCTATCGCGATGACGAGGATGCAGCATCCGATCACCGCCGTTTCACGGAACGATCCCTCGTGGAACGCAAGCTCGCAAACGCACGGGCCGTCGTCGCGAGCCTCGCCAGCAACGCCGTGAGCTTGGATGCCGCAGTCGTGCAATCGTGGTTACGGACACTCACGGATTTGCGGCTCGTGATCGCCGCTCGCTTGCAGATCGAAGAAGACGGAGACACGGGGCTTGGCGACGAGGATACGCTCATGCTTTATGAATGGTTGGGGTACTTGCAGGGCACACTCGTGGAGTTGCTCGAGTGATTGACCCCGACGATGAATGACATCGATGCAGAGGCTTTCGAGGTGCTCGTCATAGCCGAGTTGGATCTACTGCCCGACGAGATGTTCGACGGACTCGATAACGTGGTCTTCGTTACCGAAGACCGTCCGGAAGACGGCTCGCTCGACATTCTCGGACTGTACGACGGCGTTGCACTCACGGAGCGCGGCCAGTACGGATTCGGGGAACTGCCGGATCGCATCATCCTGTATCGCGAACCCCTACTCGCGGTGTGCGAAACGCTCGACGAGCTAAAAGATCAGATTCACGTGACGCTCGTACACGAGATCGCGCACTTCTACGGAATCGACGACGCCCAATTGCACGAACTCGGGTGGGATTGATGTCAACCTCATAACGACCCTCGGCCGTCGTGGAGGTGTGACCGTAGAATTCGATCACGAGTTTGCCCCACAAAATCCTGCCTCTGGAGGCGCCGATGTCTGCTCCGCTTCGACTCATTGTTCCCGGCATGCTCGTTCTTGCGCTTGCGGGATGCACGCCGCCAAGCGGTGCGGACGGTGCCGATGACCCATCCGCCGCGAGCGGTGGCAGCCTCGCGGAGTGCGTTATGGGGCATACGTGGAACGCCGACGTGCCCGACATTGGCGATCAACTGTTCGCCCAATTGCAAGCGAACGGCAGCCCAGCTACGAGTGCTGTCGCTAGCGGCACTCAAACGCTCGCCTGGGGGCTCGACGGAAGCGTGCAAGTGGACACAAACTACACGTTCACGGTCGTGTCACCCCTCACCGAGGGTCTCGTCTTGACCATGAACCAGACCCACGCGGGTCCAACGATCGGCGGGCTTGAGCTCGACGGCAACATCGCGAGCCCCGTCGACTGGGATTCTTCGGGTTACACGATCTCGACCGTAATGGACGTCAACGGTGAAGCCGCCGCGATGGACTTTCCGATTCCGGACGCATCGCTCACGGAAGATGTGATTCTCGAAGTGACGTGTGAAGGCAACGCTATGACAACGTTTGCGACTGCTGGCTTCGTAACAACCAAGTGGAGCAGAACGGAAGACTAAGCTCTCCAGAGGAGGCCTCATGTTTTTGCCACACCGTTTTATCGCAGTGGCCCTCCCGGTCGCGCTCGTCACGGGCCTATCGGGGTGCTCCGTTTTGCAGACCCCCACTGACGCTCCCCTCACCGGAATCGCAGCCTGCGCTCTGGGCCACACCTGGCAAGCCGACCTCGACGACATTGCGGCGCAAGTGCTCACGAAACTTCAAGGGTCGGGCGTGGCGGTGACGGGAGTCGTGGCAACCGGTGAACAGTCGCTCGAGTGGTCAACAGATAGCCGCGTCGTACTGACGACTGATTACGTGCTCACCATCACTACGACCCCCGCTACCGGACAGGTTTTGACGATAGTCGAGACCCACTCGGGCACCGCGACCGGTGCCGTCTACATCAACGGCGAGGTAGCGATTCCGCGCACGTGGGATGGCACGGGGGTCTCAATCGAGACCGTCGCCGACAACAACGGCGCCCCGGTCGAAGAGATCACGATCTCGATTCCGGCCACGAGTTTCGACGACGCAGTGGGATTAGAGCTCACTTGCAACGGTGGCGCGATGACGATCCATCCGCGTGGCAGTTCGATCACGCAAAAGTGGTCAAGCTAGTCAATCTCGAGCGGAAGCGTCGGATCGGCCGACCACTCTTCGAGTGAGCCGTCGTAGATGCGCACGTTCGTGGTTCCAATCGCGGCGAGCGTGAGCGCGTTGGCTGCGGCAGAAATGCCGCCTCCGCAATACAGCAAGACCTCCTCGGGCGTGCCTTCCGCGACATCCACTCCCGCTGAGTCGTAGGCGAGGATGAGCTCGACGCGACTCTTGACGTGCCCGTCGGCCGTGAACAGGTCTCGACTTGAGACATTGACGCTTCCCGGAATTCGCCCGCGCCGCGCATATCGTGACGGCGCTGCACCTGTGAACGCACTCGCGGGAAGTCCGCACACGAGAGGGCGCGGGTCGTTCTCCCCGCGCTCTGCGAGCTCGGCCTTGCTGATCCATGCGTCGCGCACGGCATCTGCGTGCCACTCGTCAGCCGCCTTGCGATTAGGTGTTTCGCCCGCCTCGACCTTCTCGCCCGCGGCTTGCCACGCCGCGAATCCGCCGTCGAGTACTCGCGCGTTGATGCCGATCCAGCGCAGCAAGTACCACAAGCGTGCCGCCCACAATGTGCCCGTCGAGTCGTACACAACGACCGAATCGGTCGAACGGATGCCCAACCGCGCCAACTCGTCGGCGATCGCTTGCGGCTGCGGATGCGAGTAGTGCAAGGGCGCACTCACGTCGCTGAATTGCGTCGCGACGTCGACGTGTTGGGAGCCCGGGATGTGCGCCTCAACCCATCGCGGATACCCCGAATCGCGCCGGTAGTCACCATCGAACGTTGCTGCGTGAAGCACGAGACTCGCGTCGAGTACGGCGGGCGGCGAAGCGCTCTCGAGATCTTCGGCGAGTTCGCCGACTGAGATGAACGGGGATGTCATGACTCCACTATTGCATCGGCGAGGGCCCGCGGGTTCTCCCGCGCCATGAATGCCAGCTCTTGCGCGGCCCACGTGTGCCAGTAGGGAGCGAAGGTTTCGCCGTCGCGAGCGAAGGCGCGATACTTGCGGGTCGCGTCATCCGCGTCGACCCACAGTGCAATGTCGGCGAGCGGCCGGCTAGCGCGACTGACCGCACCGACCCCCTCGATGATGATGGGCCGAGTGCCGTCGAGAGTGTGCCACTCCCCGGGACGATCGAGCGCCCAGTCCCACGATTGCCAGCGCCGCTTCGTGAGAATTTCGGGCACTCGTGCGCTGCCCGCGTCGAGTCCGTCCCAGCCTGGGTAGAGGTCGTCGAGCCTCACGAGCTGAGCGCCCTCGATGAAATGCGCGAGCTGTTTCGCGAGTTCGGTCTTTCCCGACCCCGATCGCCCGTCGACGAGAATCACGCCCGCGCTCACGGCGCGCCCCCGATGAAGTTCCAGTGACCCGTCGCGACGGATACCCCGACGGATGCCGCGGCCACCGCACAAGCGATCGCGATGAGCACGGCGTCACCGCTGCGCAAGCGCGATTCTCGCGCCCAGCTTCGCTCCCCCGACGCGCCGAAGCCGCGCGCCTCCATCGCGGTCGCAAGCTTCGAGCCCCGCCTGATCGACAGCACGAGCAGTGCGAACACTTGCCCAACGAATCGGCGGATCCTGCCCGTGTCGGCGATGCCTCGAGCACGTCGCGCAAGTTCGAGATTTCTCCAGTCCTCGATGAACAAGCTCACGAGCCTCAGCCCCGCGAGAGCGCCCACGACGAACCGAGCAGGGAGCTTCAGCACTTGTGCGAGGCCATCTGCAAAGTCCGTAGGGTCGACCGTCGCGAAGAGCACTACCGCGGGCAAAGCAATCGCGAGGATTCTCAAGAACGTCGCAAGCGCGAGTTCGATCGACCCGTCCGACACGTGCACGAAGAGAAACTGCACGTAGGTCTCGCCCGAGGACTTGCCGTACAACAAGA
Organism: Salinibacterium sp.; assembly: GCA_031387145.1. Classification (GTDB taxonomy): domain Bacteria; phylum Actinomycetota; class Actinomycetes; order Actinomycetales; family Microbacteriaceae; genus Rhodoglobus. Next base: position 10,311 of record JANNCX010000368.1, on the reverse strand, counting down.
TCGTGAATGCTCCCAGGAGCGCGGCGATACTGAGCGGAACGGCCCGGCGCGCGAACTGGCGCAACGTCAGGCCCGCGAACATGAAGAGCGGCAACTCGAGAGCGAGCGCGACGCTCGCCGAGACCCAATCGATCGAGAATACGAGTGCGAGTGAAATGATCGCCGATGCCGCGAGCTTCGAGACGGGGTTGAGTCGAAACACTGCACTCGTGCCCGTGACTGGTGCGAGAACGCTCATGATGCGCCCATACGAAACGTCGAGTCGGCAAGCGCGTCAACAAGATGCTCATCGTGAGTGATCGCAACTACTGCGCTGCCCTCGTCGAGCACTTCGGCGAGGAGCGCGACGAGTTCTGCCCACGTGCGAGCGTCTTGGCCGAACGTGGGCTCGTCTAGTACGAGCAACCCCGGCCTCGTCGCGAGCGCGGTCGCGACGGACAGCCGGCGCTGCTCTCCACCCGAGAGCGTGAAGGGGTTGGCGCCAAGCAGAGCCTCTAGGCGCAACCTCGACGCGAGGTACTCGATGCGCTCGGTCAACTCGGCGGGGGGCATCCGCAATGCTCGAGGACCGACACTCAGTTCGTCTCGAACCGTCGACGTCACGAATTGGTGCTCGGGGTCTTGAAATACCGTGCCAATGCGAGTGAGCAGTTCGCGCGACTTCCACCGGAACGGGTTCGTCGTCGCTAGGCCGTTCGCAAGCCCCGCTGCATCGACCTCACCGGATGCGACACCGAGCAGTCCCCCGAGCGTGAGCCCGAGAGTTGACTTACCCGAGCCGTTCGCGCCCGTAATCGCGAGTGCGCGACCGGTCTCGACCTCGAGGTCGATGCCGCTCGCCACGATAGTGCCCGGTACGGGCGCAATCGCGAGGTCGTGCGTGCGCACAAGAGTGCTCGCGGCGACCCTGCGACGCGCGGGCGCGGTCGGTTCGAAGCCAGGGACCCAGACTCCGGATGCACTGAGCGACGCCCCCGCGCGCTCGAGCACGTCGTGGGGAGTGCCGTCGGCGAGGAGCCCGCCTCTCGGTGCCAGCACGATGACACGATCGACGAGCTCCCGCCAGACGCTCACGCGGTGTTCGACCACGATGAGGGTGCTACCTGTCGCAGCCGTGACTCGCGCGACGGCATCCCGAACCTCACCGATACCGGTCGCGTCGAGGTTGGCCGTCGGTTCGTCGAGCAGCAGCAGTCCGGGCCGCATCGCGAGCACGCCCGCGAGAGCGAGGCGCTGCTTCTGGCCGCCCGAGAGAGTGCCCGTGGGGTAGTCGAGCGGCACATCGAGACCGACGGCTTCGAGAGCTTCGGGCACGCGGCGCCAGATCTCGTCGCGCGGGACCCCGAGGTTCTCACAGCCGAACGCGACGTCGTCGCCCACGCGCGCGAGGATCACTTGCGAATCTGGGTCTTGAAGCACGAGCCCCGCTCGACCTGCGTGCGCGCGCTGTCCATCGACGAGCAGTGTTCCCGTCGACTCGCCGTCGTCGTCGCCTCCGAGCACGCCAGCGATGCCATGAAGCAGCGTCGACTTGCCCGCGCCAGAAGCGCCGAGCAAGAGAACTTTCTCACCCGGAGCGATGATGAAATCGAGCTCGCTTACCGCCCACGCGAGCCGACCGGCATGACGCCAGCCCCAGCCTCGCGCCTCTATTGACGCGGGGGTGGGTACGGGCTGCCGAGTACCGATCGTCACACTCGCGCTGTGACTTCTCGGCCGGCCGCGAACCTACTGAGCGCACCCGTGCGGGCGAGGCCGCGAGCAAGAAGCCACGATCCAACGCCCGCGATGACGGCACCCGAGATGACTCCGCACACGAGGTAGGTCAATTGGAATTGGGCTGTCGCGGCCGCGTTCCACACGATGTTGTCTTTGATGCCCATCGCAAGTCCCGATGCCGCTCCCGCGATCACGGCAACGTAGATGCGCCAGTTCGAGTAGAGGAAGGCGAGAAACACGACTTCGGCCGCGAGGCCCTGAGCGAGGCCAGACACGAGCGTGTCAAACGCCCATACCGACCCGAGCACCATCGATACGAATGCCGCGACGACCTCGATGAAGACCGCGGCTCCCGGCTTGCGGATGATGAGCCCACCGAGCACGCCCGCGAAAAGCCACACGCCATAGAAGAGCGCTTGCAGGCCAGGAAGTGCTGCTTCAAGCGGCGCCGTCGCGGGCGCGTAGAGCTGGTTCCATGCGAAGAAGACGAGTCCGGATGCAACACCGATGACACTCGCGACGACGATGTCGACGACTCTCCACCGAAATCGAGACGGAAGGGGTTCTTGCGTTAGTGCGGTCATGTCGTGCCTTTCGATTGAAATGGCACGGGACGTTAAGAGGCCTCCCTGCGCTGGCATGATCCAGATCAGGTTCGACGGTCGAAGCTTGGAGAAGCTTCCTCTCAGCCCGGCTCACCGGACTCCCGTGTTCGAGATCAATCTTACAGTCGAGCGGATGCTCGCGCGCGAGCACCCCGACTGTCGCGAGCTCGTCGCCCGATCTACTTCTGCAGCTGCTCGGCGCCCGCTAGGCGCTGAGCAAAGTAGATCGGAATCACCGAGATCACGACAAGCACGACCGCGACAACGTTGACGATGGGGGCTTGGTTGGGCCGGAACATGTTGTCGAGAATCCAAATCGGCAGCGTAGTGACGCCTGCGCCCGCGGTAAACGTCGTCACGATGATCTCGTCGAAACTGAGCGCGAATGCCAAGAGCCCACCCGCTAAGAGCGCAGATCGCAATTGTGGGAACGTTACGAGCCGGAACGTCGTCCAAATGCCCGCGCCGAGGTCGGCCGAGGCCTCCTCGAGATTTGAGCCGGTTCGACGCAAGCGTGCGATGACGTTGTTGAAGACGATGACGATACAGAAGGTCGCGTGCGCGACGATGATCGTCGCGAGCCCCAACTTCACGTCGAGAATCGTGCGGAACGCGTTGTTGAGCGCGATTCCCGTGACGATGCCGGGTAGCGCGATCGGCAGAATGATGAGCAAGCTCACGGAGCTTTGCCCGAAGAACTTGTAGCGCTGCAGCGCGAGTGACGCAGCGGTGCCGAGCACGAGTGCGACTATCGTCGCGAGGATCGCGATTTGGGCGCTCGTTGCAACCCCCTCGAGCGCGCCCGCGTTGCTCATGGCTTTTTGCCACCACTCGAGAGTGAGCCCGGGCGGCGGCCACGTAAGACTCGTGCTCGTGCTGAACGAGTTGACGAGCACGACCAATAGCGGGAGGTACACGATAGCGAGAATGAGCGTCGTGATGCTCCCGAGCACAATTCTCGCGGTTCGACTGAGTCGCATGCCGAACTCCTAGAGATTCTCGAGCGCGCCAGCACGGCGAGCAAGGGTCAGGTACACGATCATGACCGCGATGGGTACGAGCGAGATCGCCGCGGCAAGCGGCAGATTGTTTGCGGCACCGATGTTGGCGTAGACGAGGCTTCCGAGCAGCTGATTCGCTCCCCCGACGATTTTGACCGTGATGTAGTCGCCAAGTGAGAGCGAGAAACTGAAGATCGAGCCGGCGATGATCGCGGGCTTGAGTATCGGCAGTACGACCGACACGAGCGTGCGCATGGTCGATGCGCCAAGGTCGCTCGACGCTTCGAGCAGTGAATTGGGCACTCGCTCGAGACCCGCGTAGATCGGCAGGATGACGAACGGTAGCCACAAGTAGGCGAGAGTCATGATGGTCGCGGCAAGGCCATAACCGGGCGAAGACCCGCCGAACGGAGCCGCAATCCAGTCGAAGATACCGCCCGTCGCGAGCACGGACCGCCATGCGTACGCCTTGACGAGGTAGCTCGCCCACAGCGGGGTGAGCACAAGGATGACAAGAATCCGAGCCATTCGCGGACTCGCGACCTTGGCCATGTAGAACGCGATAGGCAGTGCGACGAGAACGTCGATGACCGTGACGATTGCGGCAACCGCAATGGTTCGAATCGTGACGGTTTGGTAGAGCGGGTTCGCGAGGACAGTCACGATGTTGTCGAGCGTCCACGATTGCGTGATTTCGCCCGTGAAGCTATCGACAGTCCACAAGGCCGTAATCAGTAGCGCGGCGAGCGCTACGACGTAGATGAGTCCAAGCCACAAGAGGGGCGGCGAAAGGAGAAACGCTAGCCGCACTCGTGAGTGTTTGCTCAGAAATACGGAGATCTTGCGTGCCGTGGTTGCTCGAGGAGGAGCAACCACGGCACGTTCGACCTGTGGCGCTATTGCGTCACTTGTCATTCATTAACCCTTGATTTCCGTCCAGGCGGTCGTCCAAGCGGAGTAGTCCGTGCACTCCACATCGGTGCGGCCATCGAGGCACTCGGCAATCGGTGTCGACCAGTACCAGATTTGCGACGCGTATTCCTCGTCACCTGCGTGGAACGCCTCGCAGTCTTCGCGGAAATCACACGCAGCAATGCTCGACGGTGCTTCGCCGAAGTATGCGGTTGCGATCGCGTTTGCCTCGGGGCTAGCGATGTAGTCAAGCCACGCGTACGCGCAGTTCGGGCTCTTCGCTACCGACGAGACCATCCACGTGTCCGACCAGCCAGTGACTCCTTCTTCGGGCAGAACCACGTCGGTGTTTCCGGTCGTGACGTAGTTCTGGATGACCTGCCACGTCGTACCGGCAACCGTGTCGCCCGTCTCGAAGGCCTGGATGGCCAAGAGGTAGTCGCTCCAGTACTCGCCGATGTTCTCGCGCTGAGCCTTCAGCAGTTCGACGGCCGCAGCGAGCTGCGTTTCGTCGAGTGCGTACGGGTTCTCGATGCCGAGCTCGGGGCTGTGCGTCATGAGGTAGACCGCTGCATCCGCGATGTAGATCGGCGAGTCGTACGCCGTGATCTTGCCCGCGTTCGCTGCGGCGTCGTCGAAGACGACACTCCACGAGGTGGGAGCCTCGGGGAATACCTCCGTGTTGTACATGAGGAGGTTTGCGCCGTAGCCGTGAGGCACGCCATACGAGACGCCGTCAACGCTGTTCCATGACTGCATCTTCAGGAAGTCAAAGATGCCGTCGTAGTTGACGAGCAAGTCGGTGTTGACGGGGGCGACATCGCCAGCAGCAACGAGTCGCAGCGACGCGTCACCCGAAGCAGCTACGACGTCGTAGTCACCCGTCTTCATGAGAGTGAAGGCCTCATCCGAAGTTCCATAGGACTTGGAATCAACGATGCAACCGGTCTCCTCTTCGAACGGGGTCACCCAGTCGTAAGCGGGATCGTTGGTGCCGTCTTCGACGTAACCGGGCCATGCGAGGATCGAAACGCTCCCCTCCATTTCGCCCAATTCGGTCAACATGCCGCCGCTATCGGGCGTGCCTTGAGAGGTTCCGCAAGCGGTCAGTAGAGCAACCGAGGCGATAGCAATACTCGCCAAAGTCACCGACCTTCGTGGTGCTGTGTTGCGCATTCTGTGCTCCATTCTGTGTATTCGGTTGGGTATTACGCGGGTACAGGCTCGAGAGAAACCATGTCTGACGCGGCAAATCGGGCATGCACTTCTTCGTCACGGCGATCGATTGTGGATCGGGATGTCGCGTTTTGTTCGAGCACCGTGATGCGCTTGCCACTGGGCAGCTCAACGAGGATGCGAGTGCTCGTGCCTAGGTAGATGACTTCGGTGATCGACCCAACGAGCGACACCATGCCGGCCGGCACCGTGCCACGCGGGGGGACGAGAGCGATCTTCTCCGGGCGAATCGAGTTGATGCCAGAGCGAGAAAAAAGCGCGGTCGATTCGTCGTTGGTGAAGATGTTGGATGTACCGACGAACGACGCGACGAAAGTGGATCGAGGCGACTCATAGATCTCGGAGGGCGCTCCCAATTGCTCAATTCGGCCGTTGTTGAAGACGGCGATGCGGTCGCTCAGTGTGAGTGCTTCCTCTTGATCGTGCGTGACGAAGATGAAAGTGATTCCGAGCGAACGCTGGAGCTCCTTGAGCTCGACTTGCATTTGTTCGCGGAGCTTCAGGTCGAGAGCGCCGAGCGGCTCGTCGAGCAAGAGCACTTTCGGTTGCACGACCGTAGCTCGTGCGAGTGCTACACGCTGGCGCTGGCCGCCCGATAGTTGACTTGGTTTGCGAGATCCAAAACCGCCGAGTGCGACGGTTTCAAGCGCTGCAGCGGCTCGCTCACGGCGCTCGGTGCGGCCCATTCCTCGCACGCGCAATCCGTACGCCACGTTATCGAGTACCGTCATGTGCGGAAAGAGCGCGTAGTCCTGAAACACCGTGTTGACATCGCGGTCGAATGGAGCTCTCGTCGTGACGTCTTGGCCGAGGAGGGAGACCGTGCCGGATGTCGGGAGGTCAAAGCCCGCGATCAGACGCAAGACGGTTGTCTTGCCCGACCCTGATGGCCCAAGCATCGAGAAGAACTCGCCCTCGGCGATGTCGAGATCAAGATTGTCGACCGCGGTGACTGCACCAAACGACTTCGTCAATCCCGAAAGCCGAATTGCCGGGGTAGCAGTTGTCACGCGGGGCCTCCTTGCCTCTGTAGTAGTAAATCATATGGAAACAGATGTCACATGCGCACTGGTGATGTTACGGTCGTGTCACGAATATTTTTTGAGCAGGAACACATGCCCCAATCAATCCGCTCGACGACCGCAGCTCGAGCCGCAGTATTTGCGCCGCTCGCTGGGGGCGGGCGCGCCGAACTGGTCGAGCAGAGGCTCACTGATGCGATCGAATTGGGGCTCCTGTCGCACGGTGAGCGACTGCCGAGCGAGTCCGAAATGGCGCGGCGATTCGGCGTTGCCACCGTCACTGCTCGAGAAGCGCTCGAGGCACTGCGCGAAAAGGGATTAGTCGAGACGAAGCGCGGTCGCGACGGCGGAAGTTTCGTGCTCTCTGACGGCTCGCGCGCTGCGAGTATCGCCCGCCGCGTCAAAGCGCTCTCTCGAGTCGAGCTTCGAGACATGGGCGTGTATTACTCCGCGATTGCGGCAATGGCAGCGCAGCTCGCGGCCGATCGGGCGACGGAAGACGACATTCTTCACTTGCGAGCAACGATCGAGGCCGTTGATGTTGCGAGCGAGGCATCCACTCGCCGCGGAGAAGGAACTTTTCGACTCGAAATCGCGGCGCTATCGCAATCGGCTCGATTGGTGCGCGAAGAGTTACGGCTGCAAGCCGAGTTTGCCCCGTTGCTGTGGCTGTGTTTGCGCGACCCCGGCCACCGCGAACGCAGTCTCAAGTCCCACGCGCTCGTTGTAAGCGCGATCGAGTCGCTCGACGGCGACTCAGCGCGCAAGTACACCATTGATCACATCGAAGGAGCCATCGCATGGCTGCTCGACGCTAAAGCCGACCTAGAAGGCAAGGAGTAATCGTGGCGACGATTTCGACAACCGCAGTGGAAGACTGCGTCACGGCAGTCAGCGCGACGTTCGCTGCCGTCTTCGAACAGATCGAGTCGTGGCGCGAATCGATCGAAGCACTCATTGCGGTCGAGGACGGCGCGATTACGGCCGCCCAAGTGGACGAACTGGCCGAGACGCTCGTTGTACCCGGACTCTCACTCGACGACGCTCTCATCATCGGCGCGGGCTACGTCGCGACTCCGGGGTTTCTCATCGACAGCGAGTGGCACCTCGCGTGGTGGCTCGGTCACTCCAACACGTTCGGCATCGGATCGGCCGACCCATCCATTCGGCGCCTCGAAGCAGAAGAAGATCCGACGTCTGAGAGCTTCCGCGATTACACCACCCTCGAGTGGTGGCGAGTGCCGGCTGCTACTCTCGCACGCCACATCACGGGTCCATACGTGGACTACTTATGCACCGACGACTACACCCTCACCCTCACGATGCCCGCGACCCACAAGGGATCGATGATCGGGGTCGTGGGAGCTGACCTCTACGTCAACGACATCGAGCGCACACTCTTGCCCCACGTCCGTGCGATCGGGCGCGCCGCGACGGTGATTAACTCGTCGCGTCGCGTCGTCGTGTCGACCGACCCGCACCGGGCTACCGGTTCGATTCTTCGAGCGGATGGCGACGGCGAAGTCATCGCGTGTGGAGCCACGAGCCTGCTGCTCGTCTTGGGCTAACCAGCCGTTTTGCTGAGTTCCCGCATGACCTTGAGCGCCGGGTATGCCGTGAGAAACACGAGCATTGGCGCGCGCAACGCGAGATCCCGAATGCCGTGCTTCGCATACGTGCGCTCAAACCTCATGACGTAGGTGTAAAACTCGCGCGGCGAATCATCGAGTCGGCGTGCCGACATCCCCGTGACCATTCCCGACACGTAGGCGACCTTAAGGTCGTGTTCGTGAAGGTGAATCGCGAGATCCACGTCTTCATGAAACTCGTCGGCCACGTCAAGACACGCGTCGTCGCGGATGCTGCGCCAGGCGCTCGCGCGGAGGGCCATGTTGCTCCCGAAGAGCAAGTCGAAGTCTCTCGTGACCGTGAAGACTGCGCGACGCATGACATCGTCGGCCTTGTGGCCGAACCGTCGAAGTGGCATGTCGTAGTAGATGACAGGACCCGTCACTGCCGCGACGTTGTCATCCAGGAAGGCCTTCTGAACTTCTTCTACCCAGTTGGGCTCGAGCACGGAGTCGGCGTCAATGCGTCCGAGCACGTCGCCCGTCGCGTAATCGAGACCGAGGTTTCGCGTTGGGATGAGCCCTTGAAACTCGTCTTGGTGCAAGATCACGAGCTGTGCATCCGGATTCGCAGACTGCAGCGCCGCTAAAGTACTGACGGTCTCATCGGTTGACTTGTTGTCGACGACGATGATCTCGTGAGCCGCAACGGTTTGGTTCAGGGCAGCGAGAACGCACGCTTGAATCGTCGCTTGCTCGTTGTACGCGGGAATGACTATCGATACTCGTGGCATCGCGGATGGCATATTGCCAACCTACCGCGAGCGCTTAAGAATTGGCGTGCGCAAGGAGCCACACAAGCGGGTCGATCTCGACGCCGTTCTCGAGAATGCCGAAGTGCAAGTGCGGCCCGGTGCTTTGACCGGTGCTCCCGACGAGTCCGACTTGCTGTCCAATCGTGACGGAGTCGCCGACGGCGAGAACTAGGGATCCGTATTGCATGTGCGCGTAGAGGCTCCGGAAGGTAGTGCCATCTACAACATGTTCGACGATGACGTGAACACCGAGGGCGGCGTCTTCTTCCGCAACCACGACGATGCCATCAGCGATCGCGTCGATCGGGTACCCCTCGCCGGGATTCAAGTCGATTCCCAAGTGATTGCTCGAGCATCCGTCGCACGATCGATACCCGAACCCGCTCGAGAGTGAAGTCGCCGCGGGTACTGGCCACTGCACGAGCGTGTAGGTCGACACGACGAACGCGTCGCGAACAACTACCGGCACGCGAAAGTAGGTCGGCGCCGAGTAGGCCTGTAACACCTCGACCTCGACTTCTTCGTGGATGAGTTCTGCCGAAGCCGGCAGCGCGGGCAGGCTCGTCATCGCTCCGACGGCCGCGATGGCGCCGAGGGCAAGGAGCCTGCGGTTGTAGTTGAGAAACCCGATGTGTCGCAAAGCGAGCGGGCGCAAGACATGACTAGGAAGGTATGAGGGCACAGCAGAATCTCCGGGATTGTCGCGCAACAGCACGGGATGTGCGTCGTGGCACAAGACGGATTGTTAAAGCATCCGGTTGGATGCGTTGCGGACTCTCGGAGGCAAAAACGGCGGTGAACTCGCACCGTTTCGCGTCAGTCCTGGGGAATTTCCCTGTTGATAGCCTGAGCTACGTCCCTGGGAACTTCATGTGTGCGGCTGACGCGTCTACGCGAGCCCGTCAGCACCAACGCGAGAGTGACGCCGATCGTGGCTCCGACACTCGCCCAAAACACGTCGCCAACCTCGCCAGAGCCAACGGGCATCCAGATGGTTTGCGCCGCCTCGATCCATGCTGCCCCGAGCACGGCGAACCCCAAAGCCACCCACCACCGACGGCGACCCATGAGCAAGACGAGCACTACTCCGACCGGCACGAACGCAACAACGGGCCAGACCCACTGGTCTCGAAGCGTGCTTGAACCCGGAGTGAAAGTGAGACGGAAATCACCGAATGCGGGTGGATATGCGATGTATGCACGCCGCCGTAAGGCAGGATGTTCAACCACAAACTATCCAGCTTGATCTTCTTATCCCCCAGATCAAATTCCAGATCCTTGGCAAACGCCGCTACATGCTTGTCCAGACATTTCACCAGCGCCTTGAACACCGGAAACCGCCACGGCAAATCGGACAATGATGCATAGCTGGTATAGCCCGGATAGCCGTGCTTGATGCACCATTTCTGCCCCGTCTCATCATCTTCGGCGAT
>JANNCX010000365.1:0-2747 GCA_031387145.1 Salinibacterium sp. | reverse complement strand
GTCGATCTTGTTGAGCGCGATGAGCTGCTCGCGTTCGAGGAGCGGCAACTGGCCGTCCGGAACGGGGTAGGCAGCGAGCTCGCCGAGGATCACGTCGAGATCGCTGATGGGGTCGCGGCCCGGTTCGAGAGTCGCGCAGTCGAGAACGTGTAGGAGGGCCGTGCAGCGCTCGACGTGGCGCAGGAACTCGAGCCCAAGGCCCTTGCCTTCGCTCGCACCCTCGATGAGTCCCGGAACGTCGGCGATCGTGTAACGGGTGTCCCCCGACTCGACAACCCCGAGGTTGGGGTGCAGCGTCGTGAACGGGTAATCGGCGATCTTGGGCTTGGCGGCGCTCATCGCGGCGACCAAGCTCGACTTTCCAGCGGACGGGTAACCGACGAGCGCGACATCCGCCACGGTCTTCAACTCGAGAAAAATGTCGCCTTCGAAACCGGGCGTACCGAGAAGCGCGAAGCCTGGCGCCTTTCGCTTGTTGGTCGCGAGCGCGGCGTTGCCGAGTCCGCCTTGACCGCCAGGACCGACGACAATGCGCAGGCCTGGAGCATCCATGTCGAGAAGCTCGTTACCCTCGGCGTCTTTCACGACAGTGCCAACGGGAACCGCGAGCACAAGTTCCTGACCCGACGTGCCCGACTTATGGTCACCTTGGCCGGGCTGACCGTGCTCTGACTTTCGGTGTGGCGCGCGGTGGAAACCCAAAAGCGTCGTGACTTGCGAGTCACTCACAAGCACGATGTCACCGCCGTCACCGCCGTTGCCGCCGTCGGGGCCGGCGAGCGGCTTGAACTTCTCGCGCTTGACCGAGACGCAGCCGTTGCCGCCGTGTCCCGCGAGAAGGTGGAGTGTGACCTGATCGACGAATGACGCCATGGCACTCCTCCTTCTGGGCTAAATCTGACTTAAATGGCGAAAGCGAGCCGAAGCTCGCTTCCGCGGTGGTGCATGAAAAGTTACTGGGTAACGATGTTGATGACCTTGCGGCCACCCTTCGCGCCGAACTCGACCGAGCCAGCCGCGAGCGCGAACAGCGTGTCGTCTCCGCCACGGCCAACATTGGCGCCGGGGTGGAAGTGCGTGCCGCGCTGGCGAACGATGATTTCGCCCGCGAGAACTACCTGACCGCCGAAGCGCTTGACGCCGAGGCGCTGTGCGTTCGAGTCGCGGCCGTTACGAGTGGACGATGCGCCCTTTTTATGTGCCATGAGTGTCAGCCCCTACGCGATGCTAGTGATCTTGATACGAGTGAGCTCCTGGCGGTGGCCCTGGCGCTTCTTGTATCCGGTCTTGTTCTTGAACTTCTGGATGACGATCTTCGGGCCGCGCTCGTCTCCGAGCACCTCCGCGACGACCTTGACCTTCGCGAGTGCCTTGGCCTCGTGAGTGATCTTGTCACCATCGACGAAAAGCACGGGAACGAGTTCGACGTTGCCGTCTTTGTCGGCCGCGATGCGGTCGACAACGACAATCGTGCCGACCTCTACCTTCTCTTGGCGCCCACCGGCGCGCACAACTGCGTAAACCACTTTTCGACCCTAACTATTTGGAAGCTGTCGGTGAACACTGCGGGCTTGGCCCAGCAGACACCAAGGGTCAACAATACTCGACTTTCGGTGTCCCGGTCAAACCTCGTCGATCAAGCCGCCGATGTGATGCGGAGCGGGATGCGCGGCTCGCCACAACCAGAGGAAAACACCCGCGAGTACTCCGAGCGGGAGAAGCGTGACGAAGGTCGTGAGGGCTGTTTGCATCGCAAAGCCGAGCTGTGTCGCGATGAGGCTAGCGGATGCCCCACCGGCGTCGGTGACCGAGGCGATCACGCTCCCCGCGAGACCGAGAGCGACGAAAACCAGTGTTGACCCTATCCCGGTCGCAAGGATCGCGCGCGTGATCACGTGACCCACGCGCAGCTCCCCGGTGATTGGTGCGATGATCCACAATCCAAGGAAGTACCCGAGCGTGAAGGGAAGAACTTCAAGGAGGAGCGAGGCAAGAAGCCCAGCGTTCCCCAGTACAGGTAACGCGTATGCAAACCAGCCGAACGAACTCTCCGGCGCGATGAGTGCAATCAACGTGATCAGCAGCCGCCCTGCGACGAGCGTGAGCCCCACGGCAAGAGCCGTGACACCCGCGACGGCCGCGCCGCGCGTGCGGAGCATCCGCTTGACCGAAATCTCCACGTTGTTGCCTCCGTGCCTAGAATCGAGCGCATGACCGTGCTCATCGACCAGCCCATCTGGCCTGCACACGACACTCTATGGGCGCACATCGTGAGCGACGAGTCCTTGGACGAATTACACGCTTTTGCCGCGGCAGCGGGCATCCCGCCCCGGGGGTTTGATCGGGACCACTACGACGTTCCTGCACGACTGTGGAGCGACCTCGTCGCGCTCGGCGCCGAACCCGTGGGAGTGCGTGAGTTCGTACGCCGCCTCGAGGCGAGCGGGCTGCGGGTACCGCAGCGCGACCGCTAGCTACTCCGAGGGCGGCGCGCTCACGACTTGACCGGCGCTGCCGGCTCGACGCGAGGCGCGAGTGCGACCCTGACCCGGTTGGTTGGGTTCGGGGAGCGCGTCGAGCACCGAGTCAAAGATCTGCTCGGCATCGTGCGTCGAGAGCTTGCGCTGCTGGCGCGGCTGCTTCACGACGGGGATGTCGAGAATCGCAACGATCGACGGCTCGGCAACGGGCTCGGGCACGACTGCATCCGCTACTGCAACCTCGGCGGTGTGCACGGTAACGGATGC
>JANNCX010000313.1:0-2645 GCA_031387145.1 Salinibacterium sp. | reverse complement strand
CTTTGCGGGGGTGGATGCACGGCTCTCGCGCTACTCATACCTCGTGTCGCTACTTCCCGGTCGTGTCATCCGGGATCTCGGTCTCGACATCTCTCTCGCCCGGCGACGTTACTCGAGTTACACGCCCGAACCGGGCACTTCGACCGGCCTTCTGATCGATAACGCGGATGCCACGGCAACCGTCACCGCGCTGGGCCCAGACGCGGCGGCCTGGTCGTCGTTCTACTCGGGCACTGCGCAAGTCGCTCGCGCGCTCTTCCCCACCGTGACGGAACCGCTCTTGACGCGCTCGGAAGCACGCGAGGCCGTCGGCAACGACCGCCTCTGGGAAACACTCATTGAGCGCCCCATCGGCTCGACGATCGCGAACACGTTCTCGAGCGATCTCGTGCGCGGCGTCGTGCTCACGGATGCGCTCATCGGCACCTTCGCGCCCAACATCGATGAGTCGCTCGCGGGCAACCGTTGTTTCTTGTATCACGTCATCGGTGGCGGCACGGGCGATTGGGACGTCCCCGTCGGCGGCATGGGTGCCGTGACGGGCGAACTCGCTCGAGCCGCGCGACTCGCGGGAGCCGAGTTCATCGCGAGCGCGACCGTCACGTCGATCACGCCCGATGGCGAAGTGACGTATCGCCGGGGGGACGACGAACACTCGCTCGCGGCGACGTGGGTGCTCGCGAACGTAGCGCCACACGTGCTCGATCAGTTGCTGGTTAAGCCCGTCGAAACCAGCCGCGTCGAAACCCGCCCCAAGCCCGAAGGCGCACAAGTCAAGGTCAACCTCTTGCTCTCGCGGTTGCCGCGGCTCAAGGACTCGACGGTCAATCCCGAAGCGGCTTTCGGCGGAACCTTCCACATCAACGAAACCTTCGAGCAACTAGACATCGCTTACGTGACTGCGGCGGGCGGCGGAGTGCCCAATCCGCTGCCGTGCGAGATCTACTGTCACTCGTTGACGGATCCGAGCATCCTGTCTCCCGAACTTCGCGCGAGCGGTGCGCACACGCTCACGGTTTTCGGGCTCCACGCCCCCGACCGACTCGTGACCGAGCACAACAACGACGCCATGCGCGCCGAGTTGCAAGCCGCCGTGCTCGCTTCCCTCAACTCAGTGCTCGCCGAGCCGATCGAGAACCTTCTCTTGACGGATGCCGCAGGCAACCCGACGATCGAGACGAAGACGACTCTCGACCTCGAGCACGCCCTCAACATGCCGGGCGGCAACATCTTCCACGGCCCGCTCGATTGGCCGTTCGCGGAGGATGACGCTCCGCTCTCGACGCCCGCCGAGCGATGGGGCGTCGCGACCGCGCACGCGCGAATTCTGTTGTGCGGCGCGGGCGCGCAACGCGGGGGCGGCGTGAGCGGAATCGGCGGACACAACGCGGCAATGGCCGTGCTCGAGGCATCCTGAGTAGGGTCAATTCATGGCGACTCAAGCAACCGGTCGCGTCGTGCGCGACGACCAAGGCCTCGAACTTCTCATCGAGCGCCGCCTCGTGGCCCCCGCCGATGACGTGTGGCGCTGGCTCACGGTGCCAGCGCGCCTTGCCAAGTGGATGCCCGCTCCCAAGTCACTCACGACGACCGTTCTCGAGCCCAACGAACGCGTGCGCTTCGAGGGCGTCGCGGGGGATCAACCGTGGCGCATCGACCTGTCGATCGCCGAGGTTGGCGGCACGACGACGGTCTTCGCGTCCCACCGACTCTCGGGCGCGCGTCACGCGGGCGACGTCGGACCGATGTGGGAGTTCATTCTCGATCGACTCGTCGCGGCACACAGCTCACACGCCGCACCGAGCATGGACGAGTACTTTCCGTCGCAACGGCCATACTTCGAGCGACTCGCGATGGATGGCGACCCGATCGGATGGCCGACGACCTAACGACGATCGAGCCGTAGCCTTGACGAGTGGCTGTTCCCAAGATTCTGCTCTTCTACATCTTCATACCCCTCGCCGACCCCGCGGCTGTGCGCTTGTGGCAGCGCGATCTGTGTGAGTCGCTCGAGCTCGGTGGCCGCATCATCCTGTCGAAGGATGGCATCAATGGCACCGTCGGTGGGGAACTCAAAAACGTCAAGCGCTACGTGCGCAAGACGCGCGAGTTTGCTCCGTTCAAGAACATCGAGTTCAAGTGGAGCGAGGGTCAGGGCAACGACTTTCCGCGGCTTCAAGTCAAGGTGCGCGACGAGCTCGTGAGCTTCGGCGCTCCTGGGGAGCTCACGGTCACGAAAGACGGCGTCGTTGGCGGCGGCACTCGGCTGCGCCCCGAACAACTCCACGAACTCGTCGCCGAGAAGAACGTGACTTTCTTCGACGGGCGAAACGCTTTCGAGGCTCAAATCGGCAAGTTTCGGGATGCAGTTGTTCCCGACGTCTCGAACACTCGCGAGTTCGTGGCCGAACTGGACAGCGGCAAGTACGACCACCTCAAGAACGAACCCATCGTCACGTACTGCACGGGTGGGATTCGCTGCGAAGTGCTCTCGAGTCTCATGATTTCGCGCGGGTTCTCGGTGGTGTATCTACTCGATGGCGGTATCGCGACCTACGGAGAGACGTATAGCGACGAGGGGCTGTGGCATGGCTCGCTCTACGTCTTCGACAACAGAATGTCGGTCGAGTTTTCGGACCGAGCAG
>JANNCX010000157.1:0-5138 GCA_031387145.1 Salinibacterium sp. | reverse complement strand
CGCGGCTCGATCGCCGCCGCCGGCGCCGAATCTGACGCATCCCCCCAAAACTCGAATCCGTCGCCCGTCTCGATCAGCGCAAACGTACGAACTGAATCGTGACCCGACAGACCCAGAATGCTGCTCGACTCGCTATCGATTTGGACATCGGCCAGCCAGCCTGGCCGCCCAGATTCGAGCAACAGCTTGCGGCGGCCACGCGCATGTGGAGCTCGATGACGGTTGATCAAGGCGACCAGCCCGACCATTGCTGGGAAGAGCGCGATCAAAAGCGCAATGGACACCGCGGATCCAATTGGATTGCGATCAGATTGCTCCGCGATCGAAATTGCCCGAAGTGAAATCAGCGCCATTACGAGTGGCAGGCCCCCCGCAATGCTCGCCCGCGTCATCGACAGCACGATTCCCCGCTCCTACTCGCGCCGCTCGTCGTGATACTCGTGAATCGCGCATCCCACCGCGAATGCAGCGCTGGTTCTTTCGTTAGTGCCCAGACCCGCTCCAGGCTCGCGTCGATATGCACCTCGACGTAAATCGCCCGACTCGACATGGGCCAAGGTCCCCCCGCAAAACCCCTACGGCGTCGCGCTCGGCGTCGGAGTCGGGGTTGAGGTCGAAGTCTCGTTGAACGTCGTACCCGCGGCCTGAATTACGAAGGCCTGGAACGCCGCGAGGTCGTTGACCCCGCCCTCGTACTTGAGGCCGTTGACGATCACGGTCGGCGTTCCGGTCACTTGCGGCACGTTCGAGTTCGGGATGGGTCCGTTGAGTGCGCGCGCCGTGGATGCTCCCGACCACGACTTGAAGGTCTGGTTCTTGATGCAGTCCGCGATGAAGGGCGGGGTTTGCACTCCGACTTCTTCGGTCAGGGCGATGAGTTCGTCATCCGAAAGCCCTGGCGTATTCTCGGCAGGCTGGTTGGCGAACAACAGGGTGTGGAAATCGTAGAACTGGTTGGGCGAATAGTTTGCGACACACGCAGCTGCGTTCGCGGCGCGCGTGGAGTACTTCGTGCCTTGCGAGAGACGGTCGAGAATCGCGATCGGGTGGATCTCGACCGTCGTTCCGCCGTTGTCAAGCAAGCTCGTGATGTAGCCACCATTCGCGTCTTCGAAGGCCTTGCATACGGGGCACAAGTAGTCGACGTACATCTGAATGTCGAGAACGCCGGCCTCTTCATCCCGAACATTGGGCACAGGCTCGTCGCCCGACTCGAGCGCGGGGGTTTCGGTCGCGATGAAACCTTGACTGATCTGGATGCCGTCGCTCGCCATGTTGAGCGGACCAGGCCCGACGGGCCTGATCGAGTTCATGATGACAAGCGCTACGACGGCGATGATCGCAAGCGACGCGAGGATGATGCCACCCTGCAGCAATACCTTCGTGCGACGGTCCTTCTTCTTCTGCTCCTCACGAAGCACCTTTGCCTTGTCACGCGCAGCTTCGCGCTTCTCGTTCTTGGTGAGTCGGCTGTCGCCGGAGGTTCCGTAGCTCAATCGATCCTCATTCAGGTGGGTAGCTGCAATTCGCAAAAGTCTTGGCAAAAAAGGGACGACTGTGATTCTAAGAGGGATTTCTGGGAATCGCCCAACCATCACCCCCGTGTGGGGTGTCATACTCACTAGTGGCGGATCCGATTTGTCGGAGCCGCCACTTCCATTCACTACGGATCGTCCGGCACGTACCTGCCGGTGAAGGAGTAATACAGTCATGGCATCAGTAACGTTTGATAACGCAACACGTCTCTACCCGGGATCAACAGTCCCCGCCGTCGACAAGATCAACCTCGAAGTTGCAGACGGCGAGTTTCTCGTTCTCGTCGGGCCTTCCGGTTGTGGAAAGTCGACAACCCTGCGCATGCTCGCTGGCCTCGAAGAGGTCAACTCGGGCCGCATTCTCATCGGCGACCGTGACGTCACAGACGTTCCGCCGAAGGACCGCGACATCGCAATGGTCTTCCAGAACTACGCGCTTTACCCGCACATGACGGTCGCCGAAAACATGGGCTTCGCGCTCAAGATCGCCGGCGTCAACAAAGACGAGCGCGTAAGCCGCGTGCTCGAAGCGGCCAAGCTGCTCGACCTCGAGCCCTACCTCGGCCGCAAGCCGAAGGCACTCTCGGGTGGTCAGCGTCAGCGCGTTGCGATGGGTCGCGCAATCGTGCGCCAGCCGCAAGTGTTCTTGATGGATGAGCCGCTCTCGAACCTCGATGCGAAGCTTCGCGTGCAGACTCGCACCCAGATCGCGTCGCTTCAGCGCCGCTTGGGAGTAACGACCGTCTACGTCACCCACGACCAGACGGAAGCCCTCACGATGGGTGACCGCATCGCCGTGCTCAAGGATGGAATCCTTCAGCAAGTCGGTACGCCGCGCGACCTGTACGAAGCCCCGCAGAACGTTTTCGTTGCTGGCTTCATCGGCTCGCCCGCGATGAACCTGTTCGACGCAGACGTCGTCGACGGTGGACTCAAGTTCGGCTCGGCAGTTGCCAAGGTCGACCGCGACACTCTCGGCGGCACCAAGGCCAAGAAGGTCACGATCGGCGTTCGCCCCGAAGACGTTCGCGTCGCAAATACGGGCGAGGGCCTCGCGGTTGATGTTGACCTCGTCGAAGAACTCGGCGCCGACGGTTACCTTTACGGTCACACCGAGGTCGACAACAAGCGCGTCGACATCGTTGTGCGCGTCGATGGCCGGTCGCACCCGAACGCTGGAGACAAGGTCTTCATCACGCCGGAGCCCAACCACATTCACGCATTCGACACCGAGACGGGATTGCGTCTCACGAAGAAGGCAATCACCGCAGGCTAAGTAGCTAGTCAGGCCGGTCGAGTAGCCGCGGAGCATTACGTGCTTCGCGCTACTCGATCTGCAGTTAAGGGGTCGTCATGAGTGGGTCGCTCAACATCACATCGGCCACTGTCGACCCCGGGCTGCTCGACCTCCCGTGGAGTCTCCCCCTCGATCTGTGGCCCGACGAAACGATTGCGGCGCTCCCTAAGGGCATCTCGCGGCACCTCGTTCGGTTCGTGCATCTGAGCGGATTCGTCGTGGCGATCAAGGAGACATCCGCTGAACTCGCGGCCCAGGAATACGAGATGCTGCGCGCTTTGCAGCGACTCGATATCCCGTGCGTCGACCCCCTCGGGTTCATCACGAATCGCACGACGGATGATGGCGAGCCCCTCGAGTCGGTGCTCATCACGAGGCACCTCAAGTTCTCGCTGCCGTATCGAGTGCTCTACTCGCAAAACCTCCGCCCCGATACCGCGACGCGACTCGTCGATGCGCTCGCGGTGCTGCTCGTGCGCCTGCACATGGTCGGCTTCTTTTGGGGCGACGTGTCGCTATCGAACACGCTCTTTCGACGGGATGCCGGCTCGTTCGCTGCCTACCTCGTCGACGCGGAGACCGGCAAGCTCTACGACGGCCTCTCAGACGGGCAGCGCGAAAACGACCTCGAGATCGGACGCGTCAATATCGCCGGTGAGTTGCTCGACCTCCAAGCCGGCGGACGGCTCGCTGAAGACGTAGACGCTGTAGAAATCAGCAACGGAATCGTCGCGCAATACCGCACGCTGTGGAAGGAACTCACGGCGTCCGAGGAGTTCGACCAATCCGAGCGGTGGCGAATCAATAGTCGCGTCGAGCGGCTCAACGACCTCGGTTTTGACATCGAGGAGCTCGCGATCAAGACCGACGACTCGGGCACTCAAGTTCGCATCCAACCCAAGGTCGTCGACGCTGGCCACCACTCACGCCGGTTGCTTCGACTCACAGGTCTCGACGCTGGCGAGAATCAGGCCCGGCGACTGCTCAATGACCTCGACGCGTACCGCGCGACGTTCGACTCGAAGAACCTCGACGAAGAGATGGTCGCTCACGAGTGGGCCGCTCAAGTCTTCGAGCCGGTCATCCGTGCGATCCCGCGCGAGCTGCGTGGCAAGCTCGAGCCCGCCGAGATCTTCCACCAACTGCTCGACCACCGCTGGTTTCTCGCGCAAAACGAGGGCCGCGACGTGCCGCTCTCGGAAGCGCTCAGCAGCTACATCGACACCGTGCTGCGTCACCGCCGCGACGAAGCGACGATCATTGATCCGCCGACGGGTGCGTTCACGGCGCCGACCGCGATCGTCGACGACGAGGATTGGCGCCTGAAGGTTTAGCTAAGCAGCTCTTCGAGGCCGCGCCCCGCGACGTGCTCGAAGATGAGGTTCGTCTCGGTGTGCGCGACGGCGGGATGCCCGGCCAGATACGTCAATACGAAGTCACGCAGATCGCTCGCGCTGCGGGCGGCGACGTGAAGCAGATAGTCGTCGGCGCCGCCCATGTGAAAGAGCGCGAGAACTCCGGGCCACGTGGGCGCCGCTCGGCGGAACGCATCCACCTCGCCTCGAACGTGCTTGACGAGCTTGATCGAGATGAGCGCTTGCACCGTCACGCCGAGTGCTGCGACATCGATGTCGGCGTGATATCCCCTCACGTAGCCATCACTGTGCAGGCGACGCAGGCGCAGGGCGACCGTGGATTCCGCGATGCCGACGGTAGCCGCGAGCGCGGCGCCCGATACCCTCGCGTTCGCGGTGAGGGCGCGCAGCAGCGCGCGATCGGTGGCATCCACTGTCCGCTTCGATTCGCTCATTTCGCACTTTCTTTGATTACGGATGCATAATCCGCAGTTTCCACAGAGTTCTTTGACTAGTTTCGCATGATCTGTTGGCATGAGCACATGATGCGCAACGATGCCCGCCTTGAAACTCGCGCCGTACACTCCGGAATGGATGGCTTGAAAGAGAACGGGCAGCACGTTCCGCCGATCGATTTCTCGACGACGTTCCCCCTCCCAGACGTCGTGACTGGCGGCGACGCATACGAGCAACTCGCGACGGGCGGCGACCTGCTGCCTGGCCAGTCGGCCGTCTACCAACGGCTGTGGCAACCCGGCGTCGCTCGCTTCGAAGACAGTCTCGCTGCGCTCGAGAGCGCTGAGGGTGCCGTTGCGTTCTCCACCGGAATGGCCGCCCTCACGGCGTGCCTGCTCGCGACCGTCATCGCGGGCAAACCGCACATCGTCGCGCTCCGCCCGCTCTACGGCGGATCCGACCATGTGCTCGACTCCGGCCTGCTCGGCACGACCG
>JANNCX010000137.1:0-7043 GCA_031387145.1 Salinibacterium sp. | reverse complement strand
GTCGAAATGACAAGATCTGGAGGTGCGTCGGAAGACGGGAACGTAAACCCCGGGCGACCGTTCGGTGCAACGACGATCGAAGGTAAACCGGCCTGAGGCAACTGGTCGGCCCCGTTGGCCTTAGCCATGAAGTTGCGCTGAATGTCGATGACGAGAACGAGAAGATCGTCTGCGGTGAGGCCGTATTGAGAGAGATCAGTGTCTCCGAATAGCGATTGAGCAGTGGTGGTCGAAACGAGCCGCGACCCAACGCTTGCACATTGTGTTAGCTCGCCCAGTATTTCGTCGGCTTCGATAGCAGTGCGCCGAACTGGCTCGGCCTCGGAGTAACTCGACGACGTGAAGAGATCCCCGTTTCTGGCGTTGTAGGCCGTGATCTGGAAGTCCACGATCGACCCAGGCAATACCACCGCGCCGTCCCCCGCCGTGAGCACTTCCACCTCGGTTTCGTCGCCCGCAAGAGGCGTCGGGAAGGTCGCTTTGGGGTCTGCGCCAAATCGTCCGTCGGCAGTGATTGCCGCCGTGTTCGCGCCTTCAGAAAACGCGGGAATGCAGGCTGAGTTGAAGGGAGACCCCGTGCACGCAGACAGCGACACGATCAACGCTGCGGCGGCAACAATTGCCGGGAACTTCTGCACGAACACTCTTTTCGTCGACGGCGAATACCGAATTATCCTACTGGTCACCCGCAGCGGCTCTTGCAGCCGCCCCTGCCTCGCGCGCGGCGCGCCGCAAGCTCTTTTCGCTCGAGGTGCGCTCCCCGACCGCGCCGGGCGTCCACGCTTCGACGTCGTCGTCCGAGAAGTCGGACTTGGATGCCCGCCGCTTGAGTGCGGGCAGAACCGCGCCGGGCGCGAGCCGTCGTGCAGTGAGCAAGAAGCCCGTGTGCCCGATCATCCGGTGGTCTGGGCGCACAGCGAGACCCTCAACGTGCCACGTACGTACCATCGTCTCGCTCGGCTCGGGGTCAGTAAACGATCCGCTCGCTCGAATGGCTTCAGCGACTCGCGACAATTGCGTCACCGTCGCGATGTAGCACATGAGCACTCCCCCGGGAGTCAGGGCCGCTGCACACTCAGCAATGCACTCCCACGGTGCGAGCATGTCGAGCACGATTCGGTCGACTGAGCCATCTGAGAGTGTCGTCGGCATGACGTCTTGGAGGTCGCCAACGACGACCGACCAATTCTCGGGAACCGCGCCGAGAAATGCCGCAACGTTACCGCGCGCAACATCGGCGAATTCTTCGCGGCGCTCGAACGAAGTGAGGGTGCCATTTGCTCCTATAGCTCGCAGTAGCCAGAGCGACAGGGCGCCAGAGCCGACTCCCGCCTCGACGACAGTCGCGCCGGGAAAAATGTCGGCTTGGCCGAGTATTTGAGCCGCGTCCTTGGGATAGATGATTGCCGCGCCACGCGGCATAGACATGACGAAGTCGGTGAGGAGGGGGCGAAGGGCGAGGTACTCGACTCCATTGCTCGACGTAACGACCGAGGCATCCGGAGCTCCAATGATGAGGTCGTGGCTCAGCACCCCTCTGTGCGTATGAAACTCGCCACCCGCCTCGAGCGTCACGGTGTTGAGGCGGCCCTTTGGGCCAGTCAGCTGCACACGGTCGCCCACGCGAAACGGACCGCTCTGCCGGCGAATTGCCGTCACGGAGTGCTCGCGGTCGAGAAGTGAGCGCCGATATCAACGAGCGAACGCCCGTCGAGGGTCGGCCATAGCGCCCACGCATCGCTCTCGGGAATCGGGACCATGAACGGCACGCCTATCGTCACGGCGCCCGCTGATGCTGCCGAGGCTATTCCTGGCTCGGAGTCCTCGATCGCTAAACATCGCGCGATGTCGACACCGAGGAGTTCGGCGGCTCGCAAGTAGGGCTCGGGGTGCGGCTTCGCATTAGTGACATCATCGCCCGAGACGACGACGTCGAAACCGACGAATCCGAGTCGATCGGCGACGTGGTGAGCCATGCGAGAGACCGACATCGTGACGAGAGCCGTTGGTACGCCCGCTTCACGAAGTTCGGTCAGAAGTTCGCGCGCACCCGGTCGCCACGGGATGCCGAACTCGACTAGTTGCTCCAACACGCGGTCAGTGAGGTAGTCGATAATTTCTTGCTCGGTGAGGAACACACCGCGCGTTTGAAAGACTTGGGCTGCCGCCCAGAGTCCGGATCCCACGAGCGTGAGGCCGTCATCGTGGGTCCAGAGCCCGCCCCATGCATGCACGAGTTCTTCTTCGGCCGTCATCCAGTACGGCTCGGTATTGACGAGAGTGCCATCCATGTCCCAAAGGACGGCGGCGGGGAGGGTGTGGGTCACAACGCACAATCGTAGTTCTATCCTTGGAAGACGCACCGACGAACGTCGGAGCAAGAGGGAGCCCAGTGTCCGAACGCCAGTTCGCGAGCGGCCGACTACTCGTCGTCGCGTTCGAAGGCTGGAACGACGCTGGCGAGGCGGCGAGCGGTGCCGTTCGCACGCTCAAGCAATTGCTCGACCTCTACCCCATCGCCGAGGTCGACCCCGAAGACTACTTCGACTATCAGTTCAATCGCCCGTCAGTCGCGTCTGACGACGACGGCAATCGACAGATCGTGTGGCCAGGTGTGACCATTTTCGGTCCGACTCAGCCCAACTCGAAACCTGTTGCGGGAATAGCGGATGACGCCGATCTCAACGTGAGCGGCAATAACGGGTCGAACATCTACCTCTTGCTCGGAACCGAGCCATCGCGCGGATGGAAGACATTCACCCGCGAAATTCTCGAGGTCCTCGAGTCAAACGAAATCACGTCGATCGTCTTTCTCGGTGCAATGCTCGCTGACGTGCCGCACTCTCGCCCCATATCTGTCTTTACGAGTAGCGAAAACGCGGCGGTTCGAGCCCAGCTCGGAATCGAGCGCAGCGGCTACGAAGGCCCGGTGGGAATACTTTCCGTACTCGGGGATGCCGCCGAAAGGGCCGGGATCACGACGATGTCGATTTGGGCATCCGTTCCGCACTATGTGCACAATGCGCCGAGCCCGAAAGCAACCCTCGCGCTCATCGACAAACTCGAGGAGATCATCGACATCGTGATTCCCCGCGGCGAACTCGTGACGGAAGCCGCGGCGTGGGAAAGCGGAATCGATGCGCTCGCGGGAGACGACGACGACATGGCGTCATACATCGAGCAACTCGAGCAAGCGCGCGACACGGTGGATTCCCCCGAAGCGAGTGGCGAAGCGATCGCGCAAGAGTTCGAGAAGTACTTACGACGCGGCGAGGACAAGCCCAAGGCTGATTGAGTAGCGCGGCTAAAGGCGGATGCCCAGGAGCGCGTCTATCGCGTCTAGGTCGCCCCCGCCAGGAGGCATGTGAGCCTTTACTCGAGCGTCAATGACTGCGAGTGCCGCGGGAGCGTCGAGGTCGCGCGAGAGCACGGTTCTGAGCTCGTGCGCGAGGGTTCCATGCCGCCGCCCCGGCAAGCGTGCCCACTCGAGCCACGCCGAGAGTCGAGAAGCCGCGGCGTCGAGGAGGGCATCCGTGTATTCCCAATCAGACCGGTAGTGCTGCGCGAGTAGCGCGAGGCGGATCGCGCGTGCGTCGCATTTCGCAGCGAGCTCGGATACGAGCACGAGGTTGCCGAGCGACTTACTCATCTTGGCTCCCTCGAACGAGACCATGCCCGCGTGCGAATAGACGTGGGCGTGCTCGCGACCCGTGAGCGCAGCTGTGTGTGCCGCAGTGAACTCATGGTGTGGAAAAACGAGGTCGGATCCACCGCCATTGACGGTGAGCGGAATTTCGAGAAAGGCGTTCGCGATGACGGAACACTCGATGTGCCAGCCCGGGCGGCCCTCGCCGAGAACGCTCGGCCAGCTCGGCTCTCCAGCACGCGCCGCGCGCCACAAGAGCGGATCGAGAGGGTCGCGCTTACCTGCCCGCAGCGGATCGCCCCCGCGCTCTGCCGCGAGTTCGAGCATCGTCGGCCGGTTGAGACGGCTCTCATCACCCAACGTCCACGGTGACGCGGCCGCAGCAGCCGCGATGTCGAAGTAGTAGTCGCTATCGACGAGGTACGCAATGCCCATGTCGACGAGCCGTTGCACCGCTTCAGCTGTCGGTTCGATCATCTCCGTGACGGCCACGAAGTGGTCGGGCGGGATGACGCCGAGCGACTCCATGTCCCGCCGGTAGAGGTCGAGTTGCTGCGCTGCGAGATCATGCCACGCGACACCCGTGGATGCCGCCCTCTCGAGGAGCGGGTCATCCACATCCGTCGCGTTCTGCACATACGCGACGTCGAACCCCGCGTCGAGCCACACACGCACGAGAGTGTCGTACGCGAGGTACGTTGCGGCGTGACCGAGGTGCGTTGCATCGTAGGGCGTGATGCCGCACACGTAGAGGGTTGCTGTTGCTCGCGGGCGGGCATCCACGAGCTCACCTGACGCCGTGTCGAACAACCGCGGCACGGGCGAGTGCCCGGGTAGTCGCGCTATCTCCGGCCGGCGCCACGACTTCATAGTGGGCTGATGATTCCCAGGTTAAGAAGCACGATGAGGGCCGACCCGAGCAGGATTCGATAGATCACGAACGGCAAGAGCGAGTGCTTCGAGATGTAGCGCATGAGGAACGCGATGATGAGGTAGCCGACGAAGAATGCGACGACCGTGGCGACCGCGGTCTCGGCATAGCCATAGACGCCTTCGGGTTCGCCGAAGCTGTGCAATAGCTCGTATAGGCCGCTACCGAAAACCGCGGGAATCGCGAGTAAGAACCCGTACCGCGCCGCCGCTGGACGTTCGTAGCCCAGCAAACGACCCGCTGTCATTGTCGAACCTGAGCGTGATACGCCCGGCACGAGAGAGAGCATTTGGGCGAGCCCGATGAGGATGCCGTGCCCATAGGTCATCTCGTCGAGAGCCCGAGTGCGTTTCGCGAGCAAGTCGGCGAGACCCAGAATTACGCCAAACGCGATAAGCACGATCGCAACGAGCCACAGCGACCGGAAGGTCGACCGAATGTACGCTTGCGCGAAATAGCCCACGATAACGATGGGAATCGTTCCAATGATGATGAGCCAACCGAGGCGAACGTCCGGGTGATTGCGGTCGATCACTTCGGCGTGAGCACCCTGTGTGCGACCGAATTGCTTGAACCAGCGGCCGAGGATTCGCGTGATGTCTTTGCGAAAATAGATGATGACTGCGAGTTCGGTGCCGAGTTGTGTAATCGCCGTGAACGTCGCGCCAGGATCCGTCGCCGAGGGCAAGAATTCGCCGGCGATTCGCAAGTGCGCGCTCGACGAGATCGGCAAGAACTCGGTTAGGCCTTGGATCAATCCGAGGATGATCGCCTCGATGAAACCCACTCGGACTCCCTGCTAGTAGTTCAACAGCAAGTCCGCGAGAACCCGCCTGCCAAAGACTAGTGCGTCGAGTGGAACCCGCTCGTCAACGCCATGGAACATGGCTGGAAAGTCGAGTTCGGGCCCAAGTTGAAGCGGCGCGAACCCATAACCCTTAATGCCGAGCTTCGATAGTGCCTTGTTGTCCGTGCCTCCCGAGAGCAAGTAAGGCAACACGGGCGCGCCAGGGTCGTGGGCCTGCAGGGTGCCGACCATGGCGTCGACGAGCGAACCGTCGAATGAGTTCTCGAGCCCTACGTCCCGATGCATCACGACGATCTCGATGTCGTCGCCCACGAGCGTACGCACTTCGGCGAGAACGGCATCCTCTTCGCCAGGAAGTGTGCGAATGTCGATGAGTGCTTCCGCGAGGTCCGGAATGACGTTGTGCTTGTAGCCCGCCTTGAGCAGGGTCGGATTGCTCGTGGTGCGCAAGCTCGCCTGAATGAATCCCGCCGCCGTTCCCGTCGACAGCACGAGTTCGTCGGGGCCGACAACGAGGGGGTCGACATCCATGATTCGCGCGAGTTCCGCGAGCAAGAGCTCGGTCGTACCTGTGAGTCGTACGGGCCATTCCTGACGCCCGAGAATCGCGACGGCTTCTGCGAGCTTCGTAACCGCATTGTTCGAGATGACGCGGCTGCCGTGAGCTGCTGTGCCGCGCGCGACAAGCTTGATCCACACCAAGGCTTTCTCGCCCGTTTGCAGCAGATAGGACCGTTGACCGTTGAGGTGCACGGAGTATCCGCCGACCTCGCTAATCGCTTCCGTCGCTCCCGAGAATAGGTCGGGGCGGTGATCGACGAGGTGGTGAGAACCGAAGACTCCCCCGTTTTCTTCGTCGGAGAAGAATGCGATCACGAGGTCTCGCGCGGGCTGTTTTCCCGCGCCGAGAATGTCTTGAAGCGCCGTGATGATCATCGCGTCCATGTTTTTCATGTCGACGGCGCCTCGGCCCCACAGCATTCCGTCCCGCACGACTCCGCCAAACGGATCGACGCTCCAGTTGGTCGGATCCGCCGGAACCACGTCGGTGTGTCCGTGCACAACGAGCGCGGGCTTCGATGCGTCCGCGCCACTCACGCGAGCGACAACGCTCGTGCGGCCGGGTGCGGCATCCACATACTCCGGGGCGAGACCGATACCCTCGAGAAGCGCGCCGAGGTATTCAGCGGCATCGGTCTCGCCATTCGCGCGGCCCTCGCCGAAGTTGACCGTATCGAACCGGATGAGTTCTTGCGCTATTCGAGCAGTCTCTTCGAGGGGTGCGAGCTGCGTCATTTCACCACGCTATCAGCGTGCTATTCTCGTACCTCGGTAGTCCTGCGAAGGAATTACCACTGCGCGCGGATGGCGGAAATGGCAGACGCGCTAGCTTGAGGTGCTAGTGCCCGTAAGGGCGTGGGGGTTCAAGTCCCCCTTCGCGCACTGTGACAAACAAAGAACTGTTTGAGACAGCAGGGATTCGACCCCGAGAAGAAATTCTCGGGGTCATTTCTGTTTCATAAGAGTTTCCTCATCGTGCAAGCCCCCGAGCGCTAGTTCGACCGTCGATAATCTAAGGATGCCCGACTCCGCACGCCAGCCCCGTGCAATGTGGCGCCCGTTGAGATCCGTGCGATCGCGAATCCTCGCGTCGATGC
>JANNCX010000131.1:0-16201 GCA_031387145.1 Salinibacterium sp. | reverse complement strand
GAGGCTGACATCGCCAGCAACTGCTGCGAGCCGACGTTCGAGGTCATGACCACGACCGTGTTCTTGAAGTCGACCACGCGGCCCTGGCCATCTGTCAGGCGCCCTTCTTCCAGGATCTGGAGGAGCGAGTTGAAGATGTCGGGGTGAGCCTTCTCGATTTCGTCGAAGAGCACGACCGAGAACGGCTTGCGACGCACCTTCTCGGTGAGCTGCCCGCCATCTTCGAATCCGACGAATCCGGGAGGTGCTCCAAACAGTCGCGACACGGTGTGCTTCTCGCCGTACTCGCTCATGTCGAGGGAGATAAGTGCGTTCTCGTCATCAAACAAGAATTCCGCGAGCGCCTTTGCGAGCTCGGTCTTTCCGACACCCGTGGGCCCGGCAAAGATGAACGAACCGCTCGGGCGCTTGGGGTCTTTGAGCCCAGCGCGCGTGCGACGAATGGTCTTCGAGAGAACCGAGATGGCTTCTTCCTGACCGATGACGCGCATGTGCAGCGCCTTCTCCATGAAGATGAGCCGACTCGACTCTTCCTCCGTGAGCTTGAACACGGGGATGCCCGTTGCCGCGGCCAAGACCTCGGCGATGAGTCCCTCGTCGACCTCGGCGGTCGTCGAGACGTCGCCCGACTTCCACTGCTTCTCGAGGCGAAGACGCTCACCGAGGAGCTTCTTCTCTTCGTCGCGAAGGCTCGCGGCCTTCTCGAAGTCTTGATCCTCGATCGCGCCTTCCTTTTGGCCGCGTACGCCGGCGATCTTCTCGTCGAACTCGCGCAGCTCTGGCGGTGCCGACAGGATCGACAACCGCAAGCGAGCGCCAGCTTCGTCGATGAGGTCGATCGCCTTGTCTGGCAGGAAGCGGTCTTGCACGTAGCGGTCGGCGAGGTTCGCGGCTGCGACGATCGCACCATCGGTGATCGACACCTTGTGGAACGACTCGTACTTGTCGCGCAGACCCTTAAGGATGTTGATCGTGTGAGGCAACGAAGGCTCGTGAACCTGCACGGGCTGGAAGCGGCGTTCGAGCGCAGCATCCTTCTCAAAGTGCTTGCGGTACTCGTCTAACGTCGTCGCACCGATCGTCTGCAGTTCGCCTCGAGCGAGAAGCGGCTTCAGGATGCTCGCTGCGTCGATCGCGCCTTCTGCAGCTCCCGCGCCAACGAGAGTGTGGATCTCGTCGATGAACGTGATGATGTCACCGCGTGTGCGGATCTCTTTCGTGACCTTCTTGAGGCGCTCTTCAAAGTCACCGCGGTAGCGGCTACCGGCAATGAGACTGCCGAGGTCGAGCGTGTAGAGCTGCTTGTCCTTGAGCGTCTCGGGAACGTCCCCGCGCACGATCGCGAGCGCGAGGCCCTCGACGACGGCGGTCTTGCCGACGCCCGGCTCGCCGATGAGTACGGGGTTGTTCTTCGAGCGACGGGAGAGGATCTGCATGACCCGCTCCATCTCCTTCTCGCGCCCGATTACGGGGTCGAGCTTGCCGTCGCGAGCCGCTTGCGTGAGGTTGCGGCCGAACTGGTCGAGAATCTGGCTGCCCTTGTCGGCCGTAGTGTCGTTGCCACCGACGGCAACGGCTTCTTTGCCCTGGTAACCAGAGAGGAGTTGGATGACCTGCTGGCGCACGCGGTTGAGATCCGCACCGAGCTTCACGAGCACTTGCGCCGCAACACCCTCGCCTTCGCGGATGAGGCCGAGCAGGATGTGCTCAGTGCCGATGTAGTTGTGGCCGAGCTGCAGCGCTTCGCGCAAGCTCAGTTCGAGCACCTTCTTGGCGCGCGGAGTGAAGGGAATGTGGCCCGTCGGCTGCTGCTGGCCTTGGCCGATGATGTCTTGCACTTGCTCGCGAACTGCGTCGAGCGAAATGCCGAGCGACTCAAGCGCCTTAGCTGCAACGCCTTCGCCCTCGTGAATGAGACCGAGCAGGATGTGCTCAGTACCGATGTAGTTGTGGTTGAGCATCTTGGCCTCTTCTTGAGCCAAGACGACAACGCGACGAGCGCGGTCGGTAAATCTCTCAAACATCTTTTCACTCCTAAGGCACCGTGCAGGATTCGGTGCCGTTGTAAAGAGACTAACCACGCAATCGCGCCAATAGTCCGGTGTTCGCCGTAGGCGTGAGAGAAGTTGTGGGCCGCTAAACTTGCCTCATGAATGATCACGAAGACAACCGTTCCGTTGGCGCCATGGGCAAACTCCGCGGCATGAAAGTGCTCACGTGGGTAACGATCATTTCGCTGCTCGTGCTGACCCTCGGCGGCACGGTCATTCTGTTCATCCTGCAGGCCATCGGGAGCTAGACCCGCTCCTCCAGATACGCGTGCAGGTGGCGAACTCCACCGATCATGGGTTGCTCGTCGACGTGCATGCAATCATCGCTATTCTGCATGCAGTGATCTAGCATGGAGGTATGGGCGTGACAGTGCAAGTGCGAGACCTCGACGTCGAGGTCCAGGAACTACTAAAGGCCGCATCCGAGCGGGAGGGGATGTCGCTCTCGGCATTTCTGAGACGCGAATTGACGCGACTAGCAGCTCGCCTTGAGGCTCAAGAGTTAGCGCATCCCGGCCGACCGCGAAATCGTCTCGGTCTGACTCCCGACCTCTATCGCAACATCTCGACTCAAGAGTTTGTGCAGATGATTCGCGAAGACCGAGACAGGTGAGCGGCATCGTCATCGATGCCTCGGCTGCGAGGAGCGAGTCGACACTCATCGACCACGCCCCGGTGCTCTATGCCCCAGAAGTTATCGATCTCGAAGTCGCGAATCTTCTGCGAAAAGCCGTGATCCGTCGCGCCATCGATGCCCGGACCGCTGACGAAGAAATCGCTGCGTGGGCGGTCAATGAGGTGCAGCGCTTTCCGCATGCACCTCGCCTTGCGGCAGTATGGGCGATGCGCCACAACATCACTCCGTACGACGCTTCGTACGTCGCTCTCGCGGTTGAACTCGACGTCCCCCTCGTGACGGCCGACCGTCGGCTAGCGGCTGCGGCTGCGAACTACTGCGAGGTCATTGTCGTCGAGTAGCGCGCTGGAGCTTAAGCAATCGCAACGCGATTCTGCGACGCCAGCGCCTACCAAGCTGCGCTTGGTCGGGTCACGAGCCTCAACGGCCGACCATCGCGGCGAGTCATTCGACGGGCGGGGCCAGCTTCGCGCGTTCTTCGGCTTCGATCTTTGCCCGAGCTGCTCGCTCGTTTCGGTCTGAACGGATGATCGCGCGCATGATGAACCAAAAGACGAGACCGATGAGCACCGTCGGCGCTAGCGAGTAGAGCGCGTTCGCCCAGAATTCTTGAGGCACACCTCAAGCGTAACCGTTCGCGAATGGTCGCGAATCCGTCACACTAGCCTCGTGCACCTTGTCAGTGATCTTGTCGCCCCATTCGAGCGGATGAACCCCGCCGAGGCCACGACTCTTCTCGCCGAGCACTTCGGTGTCGCCGCAACGGCACTCGACCGACTCGACACCGAGCGGGACGACAGCTTTCGCGTGACAACCGCGACCCACACCGCGCTGCTGAAGATCGCGCATCCCGCCGACGACCCCGAGGTCATCGCGATGCAACTCGCAGCGACGGAGCACGCCGCCGCCGCGGGCCTTCCCGTGCAGCGAGTGCTGGGAGGGCCCGTGATCGTCGGCGGGCGGGTAGCTCGGCTGCTCTCATGGCTCCCTGGCAGGCTCGCTCGCGAGCACGCCCCGTCTGCCGAACAGCTCTTCGCCGCGGGTGCCGCACTCGGGCGGCTCAGTGGCGCGCTAGCTGGCTTCGAGCATCCCGCGGCTCATCGCGCGATTGCGTGGGACCTCGCACACGTCGGCTCGCTCCCGCCGACGCCCGCGACCGAGGGCGTGATCGAGCGGTTTCGTCACGCGGTGCTGCCCGCGCTCGCCCAGTTGCCGCACCAAGTGATCCACAACGACTTTCACCCGGGCAACCTCTTGGTCGACCCAACGAACCCCGACTACGTCGTCGGCATTCTCGACTTTGGAGACATCGTCTACAGCGCTCGCGTGTGCGATCTCGGCGTCGCGCTCGCCTACCTCTCGCCGGGCGAGGGCACGGTGCTTGATGCCTCGCGCCCCTTCGTCGCGGGATTCGAATCCGTCACGCCGCTGCTCGACGAAGAACGGCGACTCATTCCCGACCTCGTTGCGGGCAGACTCGTTCAACGCACGTTGCTCGGCGCCGCGCTCAACCGGCCGGGAGGTCACTGATGCCTGGTCCGTCGACGTACTTCAACCCCGCGAACTCTGGGGAGTTGGATGCCCGCACGCGCGACCTCGTCGCTCGCCGTGACCGCGTGCTGGGGCCTGCGTACCGGCTGTTTTACGAGCATCCGCTCGAACTCGTCAGGGGACTCGGCACTCGCGTATGGGATGCCGCGGGCAACGAATACCTCGACGCGTACAACAACGTGCCGTCGGTTGGCCACGCGCACCCGCGGGTCGCGGCGGCGATGGCCGAGCAAGCCGCACGCTTGACCACCCACACGCGTTACCTCGCCGAGCCCACAATCGCCTACGCGGAAGACGTGCTCGCGACCCTGCCACCGCACCTCGACACGATCATGTTCGCGTGCACGGGGTCGGAGGCCAACGATCTCGCGCTGCGTATCGCGAAGCTTGCGACGAAAGCTACGGGCGTTATCGTCACGAGTAACGCGTATCACGGGGTCACGACCGAGGTCGCGGCGATTAGTCCCTCGCTCGGAGGACTCGCCTCGCTCCCGCCGTGGGTCGCGGTCGTCGAGCCCGGCGATCTTGCCGCGGGAGTGACGGCGGCGATCGCCGAGTTCGCGAGCCGGGGCATCCGGCCTGCGGCCTTGATTGTTGACACGATTCTCGCGTCCGATGGCGTGTGGCCAGACATCGCCGGGCTAGCGGATGCAGTCGCCGCCGTTACGGCAGCCGGCGGGCTCTTCATCGCCGACGAAGTGCAGCCCGGGTTCGGGCGGCTCGGTCACGGCATGTGGGGGTTCGAGCGGCACGGGCTCGAGCCCGACATCGTGACGATCGGTAAGCCGATGGGCAATGGGCAACCGATCTCGGCCATGATCGCGCGGCGCGAACTCGTCGAGCGATTCACTGAGCATTCGCGGTACTTCAATACGTTCGGCGGCAGTTCCGTGTCGATCGCTGTGGCGCAAGCGACGCTCGACGTTTTGCGTGACGAGCGGCTCATCGAGAACGCCGCGGGCGTGGGGTCATGGCTGCTCGAGGAGCTGCGCGGCACGGGCCTCTTCGTCGACGTGCGGGGAGCGGGCCTCTTCGTGGGTGCGCAACTCGAGAGCGAGCAACGCGCCGTGACCGCGGTGAACGCGTTGCGCGAGCGGCGCATCCTGCTGTCAGCATCGGGGCCAGCGAACGACACACTCAAGATCAGGCCGCCTCTGCCGTTTTCGCGAGCGGATGGGGAGTGGTTGCTCGAGGAGCTTGTTGCGGTGCTGAGCTGAGCTAGCTCGAGAAATACAGGATCGCGACGACCACGATGATCCCGACGAGCCCGATTGCCGTGACGAGTCGAGAAGTGCGGCGATCCACTAACCCGCCTTGACGAGAATTCCCATGACTCCCGAAATCACGAGGTAGAGGCCGACGCCAGCGACAACGATCCAGATGAGGATTCGGGCGTTGGAAATCTCGCTCTTGGGCTTCTCTGGCTTGATGGGGTCTGGCGCATCCATGATTCGCAGCCTACTTCACGAGAGGAAAGAGGATCGTCTCGCGAATGCCGAGTCCCGTGATGGCCATGAGCAAGCGGTCGATCCCCATGCCCATTCCGCCCGAGGGTGGCATGCCGTGCTCGAGCGCGCGCAAGAACTCCTCATCGAGACGCATCGCCTCGAGGTCACCCTTGCTCGCGAGCAACGCTTGCTCGACGAAACGCTCGCGCTGAATGACGGGGTCGACGAGCTCCGAATACCCCGTCGCGAGTTCGAAGCCGCGAATGTAGAGATCCCACTTTTCGACGACACCCGCGATTGAGCGGTGGTCGCGCACGAGCGGGCTCGTGTCGACGGGAAAGTCCATGACGAACGTCGGGCGCGTAAGCGACGGCTTGACGTAGTGCTCCCACAACTCCTCGACAAGCTTGCCGTGGGTGGGCAGCGCGACCTCGATGTCGAGAGTCGCCGCGTGAGCGAGCAGCTCGTCCAGGGGGGTCTGGGGCGTGATTGCGAGACCGGATGCCGCGTTCAGCGAGTCATACATCGAGAGCCGATCCCACTGCCCCCCTAAGTCGTACTCGGTGCCGTCTGCCCACGTCACGACGAGTGATCCAGACACCGCGATCGCTGCGTTCTGCACGAGCTCTTGCGTGAGGTCGGCCATTTGGTTGTAGTCGCCGTACGCTTCGTAGGCCTCGAGCATGACGAACTCGGGCGAGTGCGTCGAGTCGGCTCCCTCGTTGCGAAAATTGCGGTTGATCTCGTAGACGCGATCAATGCCACCGACGACCGCGCGCTTGAGAAAGAGCTCGGGAGCGATACGCAAGTAGAGCTCGGTGTCGAACGCGTTGCTGTGCGTCACGAATGGACGAGCGGATGCACCACCGTGCTGCACTTGCAACATCGGCGTCTCGACCTCGAGGTACTCGTGCTCGGTGAACGTCGCGCGCAAGCTCGAATTGACGGCGGCTCTTGCGCGCACGGTCGTGCGCGCTTGCTCGCGCACGATGAGGTCGAGGTAGCGGCTGCGCACGCGCGCTTCGTCGCTCAACTCGGTGTGAAGGTTGGGCAGCGGGCGAATGGCCTTGGATGCCACGGCCCACTGACTCGCCAGAATCGACAACTCACCGCGTCGGCTCGAAATCACCTCGCCCGTCACGAACAGGTGGTCGCCGAGATCGACGAGATCCTTCCACCGCTCAAGGGATTCTTCGCCCACTTCGGCGAGAGAAACCATCGCCTGGATGCGTTGTCCATCCCCCGACTGGAGGCTCGCGAAACACAGCTTTCCCGTGTTGCGCAAATGCACGATTCGCCCTGCGAGTCCGACGGTGACGCCGGTCGTGGCATCCACTTCGAGCTCGGAGAATTGCGCACGCACGGCGGGGATCGTCGTCGTGATCGCGACTGAAACGGGGTACGCTCCCGCACCCGAATCGATGAGGCGCTGGCGCTTCTCGAGGCGCACGGCCTTTTGCTCCGAGACTTCGGTCTCGGTCAACTCGGGCGTAGTCGTCTCGGCATCAGTCACGAGAGACCATCGTACTCAACCCAAAAACAACTGTTCGTTGTCGATGAGCCTCGTGTCCCCGACCTTTGCGGCCACAATCGCGAGCGCCTTGCCACGGTAGTTGTCATCGACGGGCACGAACGTCTTGGGGTGCACGAGCTTGAAGTAGTCGAGCTTGACGATCGGCTCTCCCATGAAGACACCTTGCGCGGCAGCGAGCACGGCATCAATTCCGCGGTCAGCCGATGACACCGCCGCTTCGAGCGCGGTCGACAAAGTGCGTGCGGCGCGGCGCTGGCCCGCGTCGAGGTAACGGTTGCGGCTCGAGAGGGCGAGTCCGTCCGGCTCCCGCACGGTGTCGATGATCTCGACGCGCACGGGCAGGTTGAGGTCGGTGACCATTTGGCGCACGAGAAAGAGCTGTTGGGCATCCTTCTGTCCAAAGGTGACGACATCGGGCGTGACGATCGAGAGCAGCTTCGCGACGACCGTGAGCACTCCGTCGAAGTGGCCGGGTCGAGCCGCACCTTCGAACTTCGAGCCGAGCGGGCCGGCACTCACCGTGACCATCGTCGGCCCGTCCGGGTACATCTCGGCTGCCGACGGGGCAAAGACGTATTGCACGCCCGCGAGCTTGTCGAGGTCGGCTTCGAGCGTGCGCGGGTACTTGTCGAGGTCTTCGCCCGCACCGAACTGCGTGGGGTTGACGAAGATCGAGACGACGCGAACGTCGGCAAGTTCCGCGGCGCGAACGACGTGCGCGATGTGACCCTCGTGCAGAGCGCCAAGCGTCGGCGTCAACGCGATCGTGCGACCGGATGCCCGCTCAGAAGCAATTACGTCTCGCATGCCCTGCACGGTGTCGATGACCAGGGGCACGGCGGGAGCGTTCACCTGTCGATCGTAGTGGGGTTGGAACTTGCGAGCGCGTTCTCGACCGACGAGCGCACGAGCGGAGCGATGACCGCGCCGGGCGACTCGATGCCGAGGCCCGCGAGAAGCGCGACCGCTTGACCGACGATCGAGGCCGAGAAACTCGTCGCGGTTGCGATCGCCTCGGCATAAGCGGGGCGGTCCGCCTCGGCGATCACGATGGGCTCGCCACCCATCTCGACCACGAGAGCCTGCCCAATCGGCAGCACGGGAGTCGGTGCCGTCACGGCGCAATAGCTTTCGCGGAGACGCACGAGATCCATGCTCGTGCCCGTGAACGACATTGCGGGATGCACTGCCAGCGGAATCGCCCCCGCCGCCACTGCAGGCGCGAGCACCCCGCAGCCGAGCGCCGGTGCCGTGTGCATCACGAGTTGCCCCGGCTGCCACGCCCCCGTCGCCGCTAGCCCCGCCACGAGCGACTCGAGCTCCTCCTCGGGGATCGCAAGAATCACGAGTTCACTGCGCTCGATGAGCTCCGGAATCTCGAGAATCGGAACGTCGGGCAGCATCGCTCGCGCGCGATCGCGGTTGTTCTGCGATACCGCGGCAATACCGACAATCGCGTGGCCCGCGCCAGCGAGCGCCGCGCCCAGCACTGGTCCGACTTTGCCTGCGCCGATGATTCCCACACCGAGTCGACCGGTTTGTGCGCTCATTGCTCACGCCACCGGTGACTCGTGTCTGTGCTCGATGCGAGGGTTGCGGCATCCGCTAGTCCGCCAAAAAGCTCAATCGCACGAGCCTGGTCGATCGCATCGAGGCGCGGGACGACGGGGCCGCGCACCGTGTGGATGCGCATTTCGGCGAGTCGAAGGGCGCGCGCGAGCGGACCTTGCCTCAGCTCGATGCTCTGCAGCCGCGCGTGCGGAACGATCATGAGCTCGCGCCAAATGATTCCGCGGCGAAAGAGCACGAAATCGGGCGTGAGCGCGAAGCCGTTTCGGCGCCACGAGAACCACTGCACGATTCGAGCACGCGGCGGCGAGTTCACGAACCCGTCGTCGGCGTCGCCACCCTTCGAGGTCATTCCGGCGGTCACGAGAGTGTTGTCGACACTGCTCGGCAGCAAGAGCGCGAGCACCTTGAGCACGTCTGGCATGTCACCGACGGGCAAAATCGTTGTGTTCGCTTGACCCGCAGCGCCCTTCGCAGACGACGACGCCGCCCGATTGATCTTGATCTCCCACCAGCCTGCGGGGCGCCACAGGAGCGGCTGACTCACGTGCACAGCGTGAATTCGGCCCGGGGGCAGCGTCTCGTTGCTCGTCGACAAGAGCCCGAATCCGACCCGGATTCCGTCGGGCGTTCCCGCGATGCTGTACCTGAGCGAACGCGTGAAACGCGTGATGTAGAAACTCCCCACACCGATGAGGGCGGGCACGACCCCGATGAGAAAGAACCAATCGCCCGTTTGCGAAATCACGATCGAACCGACCGTGATTCCGGCGATCAGAAAGACCGTGAATCCACTCAAGACGATCGACCCGAGGAGTCGGCCGAGATTCATTTGCACGACCGACTCGGGCGCAACGGTGGTCGGATCGAGTTCGGGCGCGAGCAGTTCACTCACCCGCTGTTCGACGAAACCCGCTCCGCCGTTTGGGCTAGCGGATGCCCCCGCGGCAGTCCCCGAAGCGAGAAGCAGAATCTCCCGCCGAAGTTCGTCAGCGGCGCCAGAACCGAGATATGCGAGTTGCACGTTTGCGTCTTGACCCGCGACGTTGATCTCGAGTTTCGCGGCCCCCACGAGGCGCGCAAGGAAGGGTCGAACGATGTTGATCCCCTGAATGCGGTCGAGCCGTCCGCGGCGATTCGTGCGAAACAGGATTCCGCTGCGAACCTCGACTTGCTCGTTCGTGATTCTGAAGGTGTGCATGCGCCACGAGACCCAGAAGCCGACAACGAAAAGAAGCAGCCCGACGAGAATCGCGAGTAGCACCCACCCCGCAAACTCGTGCTCGATGATCCACGTGAAGGGGTCGCGACCGGCGTCTTGCGAGCCCAAGAGGATCTCGAGCCCGACATCCCGGAGGTTGACGATAATGATGCCGATTACGGCAACAAACGCGAAGCCTCCGCGCAAGAGCGGCGTCGCTGGGTGCAGTCGGTGCCACTCGCCGTCGGCGAGGCGACCGAGAGCGAGAGGGGCGTCGCTCACAAGCCCGCCCTGCGGCTCTCGGCGAGCGATACGAGAGTGTCGCGCAACTCTTCGGCCCGCGCTTCGGGCAAGCCAGGAATCGTCACACCCGTCGATGCCGCCGCCGTCACGAACTTGAGTTCACTCAGGCCAACTGCTCGCGCGAGTGGGCCGCGATTGATGTCGACGAGTTGCATGCGGCCGTACGGCACCGAGACAAAACGTTGAAACATGAGCCCGCGACGAAACAGCAAGTCATCCGCGCGCAATTGGTAGCCGATCGCACGCACGCGCCTCGGGGTAAGAACGATGTTCACGAGAAACACCGCGGCGAAGAATGAGGGAATCGCCCACAGGCCCACGATGCCCGTCGCGATAGCGGGGATCGACGTAGCGGCAACGACGACAACGCCCGCGATGAGCGCGCCGACGAGGTCGACGACGACGTACTTGGGCGAGACGCGCTCCCAGCCAGTGGCTACGGGTTCGATGGGGGTCTTCACGGTTTTCCTCGCAAGTCTCGTTGAGCGTCTGGAGTGTCCTCATCGGGCGGAAGTGCGCACATGTGCTCGGCAACGAGCCCGGCGACAAGCAACACGATCGCGCCAGCTGCTGTGGCAAAAGCCATTGTCACCGAGGCCGTCGTCGGCAGCACCGAGCGACTCAGCAAGTATGCGGCGATCGCGAGACCGGCGCCTCCCAAGAGTGCTCCCCCGAGGCTCGACGCCTTCGCGAGAATCACTACTCGCGTCGCATAGAACGGATCAATGCGCGCGTTTGGCACTCCGCGCGACACCTTGCGCACGGGGAGCGCCATGACGATGACGATGACGCCAATGAGCGTCAGGGCTACCGCGAGCGTGAAGGGCGGGATGATAATCGCGCGACCGGCAGCCGTGAGGGCGACCTCGAGAAACCACGCCACCCCGGCGCCGAGGGCGGCCAAGAGAACGAGGTGCAAGGGCACCGTGCGGGTCACAGCAGTGCCTCCGCAGCAAAAACGACGGGGCGCTCGAGCGGTGCGAGCAAGTCAGCAACCGCTCCGTAACCCGAGAGTTGCGCGGCAGGATCGAGTTCGAGCCACGGAGCAAGAACAAAGGCGCGCTCGGCCGCGCGCGGGTGCGGGATCGTGAGTTCGCGTGATTGGATCGTGAGCTCGTCGAAAGCGATGATGTCGATGTCGAGAGTGCGGTCGCCCCAACGCTCCACACGCACGCGGCCGTGGGCGTGCTCGATCCCCCGCAGTGCCGCGAGCAGCTCGGGCGGACTCAACCCCGACTCGACGGCGACGATCGCGTTGAGGTAGGCGGGGGCATCCATGTCCACTCCCGTCGGCTTGATCGCGGGTGTTTCTACGAGAGCGGATGCCGCAACAACCGTCACGTCGTCGAGCT
The DNA here is from genome assembly GCA_031387145.1 of Salinibacterium sp. Classification (GTDB taxonomy): domain Bacteria; phylum Actinomycetota; class Actinomycetes; order Actinomycetales; family Microbacteriaceae; genus Rhodoglobus. The sequence continues at coordinate 4,555 of JANNCX010000131.1, read as the reverse complement.
CCCCGATTTCGCGAACGGCGGCCCTCAGGGTCGCCTCACGATCTCCGAGGTTGCTGCCGAGCGAAAGAATGATCACGCCTGGAATCCGACATTCGATCCGGACGCAACCCTGCCGCGCGTGATCGTGACGGAAACATCGTCGAACGGCACCGAGATGGGCGCATTGGGCTTGTGGATCGTCACGCGAGTGAATTGCGCTGACTTGTGGGCGAGCACAACGCCCGCGACGCGCTCGGCGACCGTCTCGATGAGATCGACGGGATCGCTCTCGACGGCGCTCACGATCTGTTCCGCGAGCCCGCCGTAGTGGATCGTGCGATCGAGGTCGTCGGTGCGACCCGCGTCGGCGAGCGAGAGAAACACTGTGACATCGATCACAAAGATCTGACCCGTGCGCCGCTCTTGCTCAAGCACGCCATGGAAAGCGGACGCGCGCAAGCCCGTCAGGGTGATTTCGTCCATCTCGTTCATTTCAGTCCGTTCTGCCAGGCCGTTAACACGCCGAGAGCACGGCGGTTCGAAACAACATCGTGCACGCGAACGCCCCACACTCCGGCGTTCGCGACGAGGGCGGTGACGATCGCGGTGGCTTCGTCGCGGGCATCCGGCGCATCACCGAACGGGCGAAGAAACCTCTTGCGACTCGCGCCGATGAGCAAGGGATACCCGAGCGACGACAACTCGTCGAGTCGCGCGAGCAACTGCCAATTGTGTTCGGGATTCTTCGCAAAGCCAAGACCCGGATCGAGAATGATCTTCTCTCGCGCGATACCGACGACCGTCATCTCGGCGAGGCGCTCCTTCAGCTCGGAACGCACATCGGCCACGACGTCGTCATATGTGGCGAGGTCGTTCATGTCCGTGCTGTGTCCGCGCCAATGCATCGCGATGTAGTGCAGCCCCGTCTCGGCCGCGACGCGATACATGTCAGCGTCGGCGAGTCCACCCGAGACGTCATTGATGACGGATGCCCCTGCGTCCGCCGCGGCAAACGCCGTATCGGCGTTCATGGTGTCGACGCTCACGTCCACGCCCGCCGCCACGAGCCCCCGAATAACGGGAATCACTCGCGACTGCTCTTCCCGAACCGGGACTCGCTCGGCTCCCGGCCGCGTCGACTCTCCACCGACGTCGACGAGGGACGCCCCATCGTCGCGCAAGCGGATGCCCCAACGAATGGCCTCGTCGACGCTCGCGAATTGGCCACCGTCACTAAACGAGTCGGGCGTCACGTTGAGGATGCCCATGATGATCGTCACGCACCGCCGCCGATCAAGGCGAGGATTCCCGCTCGGGCGACGGGGTCCGTGAGGGTGCCGCGAGTCGCCATCGTGACGGTAGAACTCTTGGCTTGCCTTACTCCTCGCGCCGAGACGCAGCCGTGCACGGCATCGAGCACCACGAGCACGCCCGCAGGGGCGAGGCCGGCGTCGAGGGCTTCCGCTATCTCTTCCGTCAAGCGTTCTTGCAATTGTGGGCGGGATGCAAGTGTCTCAACCACTCGCGGAAGCTTGCCGAGCCCCACGACTCGTCGCCCAGGCACGTACGCGAGATGTGCGACTCCCGTGAAGGGCAAGAGGTGGTGCTCGCACACCGACCGGAAGTCGATGTCGCGCAACAAGACGAGCTCGCTCAGCTCGGCCGCGCCCAGCTCCACGGTCTCGGCGAGATGGTCAAGCGGGTCGACGCCAAGCCCCGCGAAGAAGTCGCCGTACGCTTGCGCAACGCGCTGCGGGGTCGTCGCGAGCCCGGGGCGTGCCGGATCCTCGCCGATCGCCGCGAGTATCTCGGCAACGGCCGCTTCAATGCGTCCGGAGTCGATTGCCATGGGCGTGGCTACGCGGTCGCGATTCCGGGAGTCTTGCGCGGGCGTGGTACTCGAGCCTTCTTCGGCGGCGCCGCCGACTCGATTCCGCCCTCGGTGAGCCCTGCGTCGATCGCTGCCTTCGCGGGCACCTTGACGGGCGGGCGGTCCGACAGCGGACGCGCGTCACTCGAGAGCCACACTGGCCGCTCGGGCAGCTTCGCAATACCCTCGAAGATCGTCGCAAGCTGCACGTGATCGAGCGTCTCCTTCTCGAGCAGCTCGGTCGCAAGCCGGTCGAGAGTGTCTCGATTGGTGTTGAGCACTTGCCACGCTTCGTCGTGCGCTTGCTCGATGAGAGCCCGCACTTCTTCGTCGATCGTCTCGGCCATCGTGTCTGAGAAGTCGCGCGTGTACCCCATGTCGCGGCCGAGGAAAGGCTCGCCAGCGGCTTGACCGAGCTTGACCGACCCGATCTTCGCGCTCATGCCGTACTCGGTCACCATGCGACGCGCGATCGCGGTCGCCTTCTCGATGTCGTTGGATGCACCCGTCGTGGGGTCGTGGAACACGATCTCTTCCGCAACGCGGCCACCCATCGCGTACGTGAGTTGGTCGAGCAGCTCGTTGCGCGAAACGGAGTACTTATCTTCAAGCGGGAGCACCATCGTGTAGCCAAGCGCGCGACCGCGCGGCAAGATCGTCACTTTCGTGACGGGGTCGGTGTTGCGCATGGATGCAGCCGCCAAAGCGTGGCCACCCTCGTGGTACGCCGTGATGAGCTTCTCTTTGTCGTTCATGAGGCGCGTGCGGCGCTGCGGCCCGGCCATGACGCGGTCGACGGCTTCGTCGAGAGCTCGGTTGTCGATGAGCTGCGCGTTGCTGCGCGCGGTCAAGAGCGCGGCTTCGTTGAGCACGTTCGCGAGGTCGGCTCCCGTGAATCCGGGAGTCTTGCGCGCGAGCACTTCGAGGTCGACGCCTTCCGCCATGGGCTTGCCCTTGGCGTGCACTTCGAGAATCTGCTTGCGGCCCTGGAGGTCGGGCGAATCGACACCGATCTGCCGGTCAAAACGGCCCGGGCGAAGAAGCGCGGGGTCGAGCACGTCGGGACGGTTGGTCGCGGCGATGAGGATCACGTTGGTCTTGACGTCGAAGCCGTCCATTTCGACGAGGAGCTGGTTGAGCGTTTGCTCACGCTCGTCGTTACCGCCGCCGATTCCCGCGCCGCGGTGACGACCCACTGCATCGATCTCGTCGATGAAGATGATCGCTGGTGCGTTTTGCTTCGCTTGATCGAACAGATCGCGCACGCGGCTCGCGCCGACACCCACGAACATCTCGACGAAGTCAGAACCCGAGATTGTTTAGAACGGCACGCCGGCTTCGCCCGCTGTCGCGCGCGCGAGGAGCGTCTTACCCGTGCCGGGAGGGCCATAGAGCAGCACTCCCTTGGGGATACGGGCGCCCACGGCGAGAAACTTTGCGGGCTCCTTGAGAAAGTCCTTGATCTCTTCGAGCTCTTCGATCGCCTCATCGGCACCCGCGACATCCGCAAAGGTAACGACGGGTGATTCCTTGCCAACGAGCTTGGCCTTCGACTTGCCGAATTGCATGACTCGGTTGCCGCCACCCTGCATGCGGCTCAACAAGAAGTAGAAGATCACACCGATGATGAGGAACGGGATGAGAATGCCGAGCAAGCCCGTGAAGAAGTTGGCTTGCGGAACCTCGTCGTCGAAGCTCTTGAGGTCAGCTTCGTTGATCGCCGCAATGACCTCTGCGCCGCGCGGTTGCACGTAGAAGAACTGCACTTGCGTGCCGTTGTCTCCGTCGGCTTTCGTCAGAGTCAGATCGACGCGTTGCTCGCCGTCGACGATCTTCGCCGACTCGACGGTATTGCCCGAGAGAAGATCGAGACCCTCTTGCGTCGTGATCTCTTTGAATCCGCTGCCCGTGAGCAGGGTCGAGCCGATCGCGACGGCAGCAATGGCCAGCACGATGTAGATGATCGGGCCACGAAAAATACGCTTGAAGTCCATGGTTTGCGAGCCGTGAAGCCCAGCACCCTTCCTGCTGAAGAAACGTCTTGTAAGGCTACCGGTAGCTCACTCGTGAGTGGCTGCGTGTTCGCCGTGGGCGTTCTCCCGACTACGCGTAAACGTGCGGCGCGAGCACCGCGACTCCGCGCAAATTGCGGTACTTCTCGGCATAGTCGAGCCCGTACCCGACGACGAAGGCGCTGGGAATGTCGAAACCGACGTAGCGAACATCCACATCGACCTTCACTGCATCGGGCTTGCGCAAGAGCGCACAAATTTCGACGGATGCCGCCCCGCGACTCTCGAGATTTGCGCGCAGCCACGAGAGCGTGAGCCCTGAGTCGATGATGTCTTCAACGATGAGAACCTTGCGCCCCTCAAGGTCCGAGTCGAGGTCTTTCAGGATTCGCACGACGCCCGAGGACTGTGTTCCCGTCCCGTACGACGACACGGCCATCCAGTCCATCTCGAGAGGAAGGTTCAATTCTCGAGCGAGGTCCGCCATGATCATGACGGCGCCGCGCAACACACCAACAAGCAAGAGCTTCTCGCCTGCGTAGTCGGCCTCGATCGCGCGCGCGAGCTCAGCGACCTTGTTACGAATGTCGTGCTCGGTGAACAAGATCTCGGTGAGGTCGCCCTCGACATCCGTGAATTCCATCAGTTACCCCTCATTTGCGGCTCTGAAATGCAGGAGCCCGTGCCGTCGTTC
>JANNCX010000126.1:0-5194 GCA_031387145.1 Salinibacterium sp. | reverse complement strand
CGGCGGCGCCGACCCGTCGGGCTTCGATTGCTCGGGCTTGGTGATGTTCGTCTATGCGCAATTCGGAATCTCGCTACCGCATTCCGTCGTGGCTCAAGCAGCGTTCGGCACCCTCATCTCCGAAGCGGATGCACGCCCCGGCGACATTGTCGTGACCGATGGTGGCGGCCACAATGGCATCTACCTCGGTAACGGCACGTTCATCGACGCCCCCTATGAAGGACGCACCGTCGAGGTTCGCTCGATCTACACGAGCGACCGCTACTTCGTGCGCTTAGGAATCTAGGCGCACACCGCGCGCGCTTCGGCGCGCCACGGTGCAGAGGCGCCTCGAATCTGGGTTAGCCTTAAGGCTCTTGGAGTTGTATTCAGCTACGGAGAGCCCTATGTCGAGCAGGCGAAGCATTCAAACCGTGAATGCGCGCGCCCACTTCTACATACGGCACAGCAGTTTGCAGAGTGTGGTTCGCCGCGCTCTCGAACACTAGGCACTGTCTTGTTGACAGTGCCTTTTTGTTTACCTGCACTCCCGCACTGACACACCTCGAAGGGATCGAACCGCCTGCAAGCCGTGCAGGCCTTTTCGAGAGGAACACGTTGCGAACTCTGGTCTTGAACGCGGGGTACGAACCCCTCGCCGTCGTGTCATTCAAGCGAGCCCTTGTGCTCGTCATGAATCAGAAGGCGACGATTATCGCCGCCGATCTCGAGCATCCCGTGTGGGGATCGACGGGTGCGTGGGATCGACCGTCGGTCATCATTCTGCGCAATTACGTGCGCATTCCGAGCGGGCGGCACGTGCCCGTCTCGCGGCGCGGGGTCTTGCGCCGGGACAATCACCGCTGCGGGTATTGCGGTGGATCCGCGAACACGATCGACCACGTGCTGCCTCGATCGCGCGGCGGCAAAGACAGCTGGGAGAACCTCATCGCGTGCTGCCTTCGGTGCAATAACCAAAAGGGCGACCGCACTCCCGCCGAGATGCATTGGAATTTGCGGATGATTCCGCGCCCGCCACACGGAACCTCGTGGCTCGTACGGGGCATCGAACGCGCACTGCCCGATTGGGAAGAATACCTCGCACCAGCGGCCTGAGCCGCGCTGTCACGTCTGGTTGCCGACCCCGCCGATCGCGGCCTGAGCCGTTATAAGGTTGTGACAATTCGACTTGTCGGGAAGCATCGCGTACCCTCAACTAGTACCCCAAGAGTCCGATGGGAAGTAAATCTGTGGCCGAGACCCCGCCATCCAGTCATCTGGATGCCTTGGTGACCCCGCAGCCGCACCTTTCCCGCCGCGCGGCTCGCGAGGCCGAGGCACGTGGTGCGGGTTCGAAGCGTTCCGCTCGAGCGGTGGAATCCACGCCCACGAGACGCAGTTCGTCGGCCCCGGCTCAGGCCGCGCCAGTGGCCGCGGTGCGCAAACTCAAGCGAAGCGAAGTACGGGCGATTCGGGGATCCGCTGCCAAACCGCCTCGCAAGAACCCCTTCAGTGTGCTCGCGACCATGACGATCGTCGGCGGAATGTTCGCCGTGGCCGGCCTGCCCGCCTACGCGCTCAACGGCACCGATGGTGCGGTCGCCGAGAAGGAGGTTCCGACTCAATCGGTCGTCGTGAGTGCCAACGCGGAGACGGTCGCGCCCACTCGCGACGGGTATCGCGCAACCACCCCGGCGCAGCTTGCGCAAATGTCGAAGGATGCGCTGCGCGCCAACCTCAACGCCGAGTACCTCGCCTCGGGTGCTCGCGAGATGGGCGACGACTACCCGTGGCCGTACGAGCTGCGTGACTATCAGGGTGGCGGACTCTCGCCCCTCAACTACTACTACCGCGAGTGCGTCGACTTCGTCGCCTGGCGACTCAACCGTGACGCGGGTTCGTACCAGGCTCCGTACAAGTGGGTGTGGTCGAACCTGACCCCCACGGGCGGCAACGGCAGCCAGTGGCTCTACGCGTGGGAAGCGCACGGTTGGCCCGTGAGCAACGTTCCCATCGTGGGGTCGGTTGCGTACACGGGCTACAACCATGTCGCTTACGTCAAGGCCGTGAACGCCGATGGCACCGTGCTCCTCGAGGAATACAACTACGGCGGAAACGGCAAGTACGGGCAGCGTACGATCCCTGCGTCGTCGGTGCCGGCGTTCTTGTACCCGCCGCCTGGGTAGGGGTTGGGCAGGGGGTTTGCGCGGTGGGGTTTCGTTCCCTGCGGATTCACGCGCTGCGGTTTCGTTCCCTTTTCAGGATGAGCGGGCATCCGACTGGATAGTGCGCTAGGCGTCCTCCTGAAAAGGGAACGAAAGTAGCGCGGCACGCCGCGCCTATCGCACGGAGCGCACACCCACGATGAGCAAGTAAGCGATTAGCCCTAGCTCTGCGACGACCGTGAGCGAGGTCACGACGGTGTGCACTACGTCGAGGCCCGCGATCGGCGTAAAGATGATCACGGTGTCGACGAGCCACGCGATCGCGCCCGTGGTCACGACGATGCCTAGCGCTCTGTGAAAGAGCGGCGAGCGAAGCGCGATGAGTCCGACCGGCAGCAGCCACAAGCCGAAGAAGATGCCGCCGAGGGCGTACGCGGCGCTGTGCAGCTCGAACATCAGCAGCACGAGCTCGTCACTGCCGCCCGCGAACGGAGCCTGGGTCGCCACGATGAGCGCTCCCGCCTGAAAGGTGAGTGCCGCCAGGATGGTGGCAGCACCCGCCGACACGAACACGAGGATGGCAGTCGCGAGCCGAGAGTTCTCATCGCGCATAAGGCGCTGTAGAGCGAGCCCGAGAAACACCATCACGATCGCCATCAGAATGTCGGCGAGGAGCCCCCAGCGCACGATGGTTTCGTTCGCGACGACGTTAGCCGCGGTTGTGGCTGCGTCACCGACTACGAACACGGAGGCTCGCACGGCGAGCTGTGCCCATCCGCCCAGAATTGCCAATGCGAGGTAGAGCAAGCCCGCGATTCGAGCGAGCGTTTTGGGGTTGTTCATTTCTTCTCCTTGATGGATGCGCCCGATTTTCGGTACGCCGATGACAGCTGCCGCGCGGTCGCGCGGAGCCGAGAGTGGGTGAGGCGGGCGGCTTCGTGACGCCGGGTCAGGCGGGCGTACTGGGTCTGGCGGGCGGGCTAGCCTTCCGGGTCGTCGTAGCTGAACACTGCGTCGAGGGGGAGGCCGAACGCTTTCGCGATCTGAAACGCCATCTCGAGTGAGGGCGAGTAGCGTCCCTGCTCGATCGCCATGATGGTTTGGCGAGTCACGCCGATCTTTGCGCCGAGCTCGGTTTGCGACATTTCACCGTTCGCGAACCGCAACGCGCGGATCGTGTTGGTGACGTGGGTCGCGGGGTTCACGCGAACGACCGACCGTACGCGCGGATCTTCACGATCGCGCCCCACAGCCCTCCGACCGCGCCCATCGCGAATGCGGCGTTGCCGATCCAGAACGTATCGAGGTCGAGCATTGCGAGCACGAGCACTGCCCCGAGCGCGAGGCCCGAGACGATCTCGGTCGCGCGCTGTCCGTACCGGTTGATTTGCTTATCGCGGATGTCTGAGCCGAATTCGGTCTCGCGGCCGCCCGTTGCGATTGCGGTCGCGATTGCGCTGAGGATCGTGCCGAGGATCGTGCCGAGCATGATCACGCCGATCGCGATGAGCATGGGTACTTGCCATTGAATCTCGGCGGGCGGACGCTGCGCAAGCTGCGACAGCACCACCACGAAGTAGGTGAGCGTCGCAAGTGGCCCGACGATGGCGTATGCCCAGACCGATCGCTCGTCGAGCGTCTTGGTCATGCGCTCGTCGTCCGGCGTGAGTTGGGATGTCTTGTTCATGCGTTCAATGTAAGGCCTAGCGAACTCAGTGTCAAGTACAGCGAACATATAGTTCGCTAGAGCTAACGCGCCCTGCCGCCGAACGGCGACCGGGCGCGTTTTGGCCGAACGGCCACAGGAGCCGGCCGGCGCGCGTCTAGACGGTCTGTCGAAGGTCGGTCGTCGCGCGAGCGGCGGGCACGGCGGCGGTTCGAGGCCATGTAGAAGCCGCGCGCAGGATGAAGGCCAGAATCAGCACCTCGACTCCGATAGTGACGGCGTAGTAGAGAGCCCAATCCCAGGATGTCCCGGCCGCGTTGAACAGCATGACGGGGATGTAGAGCGATGCAACGACGAGGTTCGTGGCGCGGTTTGCCCGAGCGGGCAGCGTCATGGAGAGCAGCACCATTAGGGCCGGGATCGCGATGATCGCGAAGAAGATGGTCATCAATGTCGCGCTGATGTCGAACTCGAAAATGACGCCACCCCGGATCTCGTCGATTTCGCCGGGCTGGTAGAGGTGGTAGTAGTCGACGTAGATGACGAGGAACATCAGGCTCGTCCAGGCCGCCGCGAGCTTGGCCTGCACGGGGATCTGCGCGCTGCCGAGCGGCTTCGGGGTGTTCGTTCGGATGGTCATTGGTTCATCTTTCGTGAGGAGCGGTCCGTCCGCCGGGACGGCGGCAGGTCTGGGCGTGCACGAGCACTGGCCGGCTAGTACACCGTACGTCGTACGCTGTACTATGACAGTACACTGTACGATTGTCAAACCGGTCGAGAGAGCGAGGAGACCCGTGGCTGCGAGTGAACAACGGCAGGTCGCATCCGACACCGGGCTGAGCAAGCAACGGGTCGTGGTCGAGGCCGTGCGGCTCGCCGACCGCGAGGGGGTCGACGGGCTGAGCATGCGCCGGCTGGCTGGCGCGCTCGGTGCGGGCGCGATGTCGCTCTACCACTACGTGGCGAGCAAGGACGAGTTGCTCGACGCCATGATCGACATCGTGTTCGAGCAGATCGAGCTGCCGCCCGAAGAGACCGACTGGCAGTCGGCGATGCGACAGCGGGCGGTATCCGCCAGACAGGTTCTCGCACGACACCCGTGGGCGATCGGCCTGATGGAGTCGCGCACCTCGCCGGGGCCCGCGAGCCTCCGCCACCGCGAAGCGGTCACCGCGTGCCTGCGCAGGGCTGGCTTCACGGTCGTGATGGCGACGCACGCCAACTGGTTGCTCGACAGCTATACCTACGGTTTCGCCCTGCAGGAAGCCGGCCTGCCATTCGACACAGCCGATGAGCTCGCGGACATGTTCCAGGACGTCTACCTGCCCCAGCTTCCTGCTGACGAGTTTCCCTACCTCAACGAGTCCGCCGCGGCGCTCGCCGC
>JANNCX010000103.1:0-3540 GCA_031387145.1 Salinibacterium sp. | reverse complement strand
CTCGCCGCGCGACTGGAGGTCGACCACGAGTGCCTGCAGCACTGCGTACGAGGCGAGCGCGGCATCCTTGAGCTCATCGGGCTGCCCCTCGGGCATGCACAGGCTCGGCTGATTCATGAAGCGGAATTCTGCCGCGTTCGCCATGGCAAAGCGCACATAGGCGGCGGCGGCGTCCTCGAGCGACGTAGATGTCGCAGCGAGCTGCTCGGTGAGCCGCTCGAAGGCCCGGATCGCGATGCCACGCAGCAGTCCGTTCTTGTCGGCGAAGTGGTTGTATGCGGCCGTGTGGCTGACCCCGGCCCGACGCGCGACCTCCCGCAGAGAGAGGCTCTCCGCCCCGAGGTCGTGGGCGACCTCGCTCCCCGCGTCGAGGAGCGCGTTGCGGAGGTCACCGTGGTGGTATCGCGTTCGCGATTCGGAAATTGACATTGGTCATATTATGCCATACAGTACCGATATAACCACTGGAAAGATTGGAAATGTTAATGGAACAGCACGTCATCATCGGTGCAGGGGCCCTCGGTCGCGCCGTCGCCCGCACGCTCGCCGACGAGGGCCGCCCCGTGCGTTTGCTCAGCCGATCCGGCCCGGCCCCTCTCGCCGGTGTCGAGACTGGGCAGGTGGATGCCGCGGACCCCGCAGCACTCGACGCAGCCCTCGTCGGGGCCACCGTTGTCTATCAGTGCTCGCAGCCTGTCTACACGCGCTGGCCGCAGGAGTTTCCGGGGCTGCAGCACGGCATCCTCGAGGCAACAGTGCGAGCCGGCGCCGACCTCGTGCTCGTCGACAACCTCTACTCCTATGGCGACACCGCGGGTGCGGTCATCACCGAAAACACCCCCGAGAAGCCAGCGTCCGTCAAGGGCGCCACCCGCCAACGGATGGCCAGCGATGCCCTCGATGCCCACCGCGCCGGGCGCTTGCGCGTCGCCATCGCCCGTCCCTCCGACTACTTCGGCCCCGGCCACGATCAGACGAGCGCGCCGGTCTTCGGTGCTGCAGTGCGGGGCAAGCCGATCCAAGTGATCGGCAGCGCGGATCAGCCGCACTCCACGAGCTTCGTACCCGATGCCGGTCGCGCGCTGGCCATGCTCGGCACGTCCGAACAGGGCTGGGGTTCGATCTGGATCGCCCCCGTGCAACCCGCGCTCACGCAGCGCGAGTTCGCGCAAAAGGTTTGGGCCGCTGCGGCACAAGATGGTCCGCCACGATTGCGGATCGCCGGGCGGCGCACGCTCACGGCCCTCGGGCTGATCGTGCCCATCGTACGGGAGGTCGTCGAGATGCTGTACGAGTTCGAACAGCCGTTCATTGTGGACTCGAGCCGATTCGAGACCACATTCGGCGTCACCCCGACTCCGCTCGATGAGGCCATCGCCGAGACCGCCGACGCGTACCGGGCGGCACTCGCGCGAGCGTGAACGTGCTCGAAGATATCGAACTTCGCCTTGCGCGATAGGGTTTCGCCATGACAGCCGAACGTGAAGACGCCCTCGCGTGGGCGGGCGACGATCGCGTCGAGGCACCGAAGGCGCCCAAAGTCGAACTCGTTGATGGTCCCGCCGCGCCGAAGTCGATGCCGGCAGTGCTGCTCATCACCTACGGGATTCTCGCGGGCGTGTACTTGATTTACACGATCGGTTGGGTCATCACTGTGACGCGGTCGACGACGACCCTACCGACGATCTTTGGCGAGATCATGTTCCAGCTCGGCGAATTTCTCGCAATGGCGAGCCCCGCGATTTGGTTTGCCTCGGTCGTGCTGCTTACGCGCGATCGCAAGCCAATCGCTCGCCTCGCGTTGTTGCTCGTTGGGCTCGTCGTTGTTGTTCCGTGGCCATTCTTGTTGGGAGTATGACGTGACTGACGAGAAGTCGATCGCCGAATCGGATGATCCCATCAGGGAAGTTGTGTCTGAGAATGCTCACGAGTCCAAGCGTCGTCGCTATGGCTGGTTGAGCCTCACGGTCGCGGGCGTATTCGGCTTGTTCTACGCGTATGACTTGTGGGAGGCGGTCTCGAATTTCGTTGAGCTTCCCGCGGTCTACAAGCAATACGGCCTCGAGACGTCAGACATCCCGTGGTGGGTTCTCGTTCTTGGGCTCGTGGTCCCGCCGCTCGTTTTCGCGATCGCGTTCGTGGTCGGTCGAAAGCACAGCGTGTTGGGCAAGGCCCTCATCTTCATCGTCGGGCTCGCGGTCGTCGCGGGCCTGAGCCTCGGGGTCATCGCTCTCGAGGCGATTCTGCGGCCCGAACTCGCAGCCGTTACTACGCGCTAACTAGCGCGAGCGTGGTGAAATCGAACTCCTGCGTTGACATAGTGTGTGACACACAGTATTGTTGATCGCATGATAGAGGATGAAGCACTAGCTACGCATCGGCAAGAGATTCGGCGCGGCACGATCGTGCTCGCGTGTCTCCTCGTGCTGACGGAACCCAACTACGGCTACTCGCTTCTTGAGGCGCTCGCGCGGCAGGGGTTCGCCGTCGATGCCAACACCCTGTATCCGCTCTTGCGTCGGCTTGAAAAGCAAGGGCTCGTAACAAGCGAGTGGAACACCGAGGAGTCGCGCCCTCGCAAGTTCTACCGCACGAGTGCTGATGGGTCAGCGCTCGCCGATCTTCTCGCTCGCGACTGGAGCGATCTTGACACCGCATTCCGCAACTTGAAGGGCACACGATGACCACCCCAATCACTCTCACCGATCGTTACATTGCTGCGCTGCAGCAACAGCTGCCGCTCCGTCCGCTACGGCGACGCAAAGACATAGAGGTAGAACTGCGCGCCCTCATCGCCGACGCAATCGAGGATCGCATCGAAGCCGGTGAATCGCCGAGCGACGCCGAGTTCGAAGCAATCGCCGAGCTCGGCAATCCCGCGCAACTCGCAGCGAGCTACAGTGACCGACCACAATCCCTGCTCGGCCCCGAGCTCTACCCGGACTACCGTCGCTTGCTGCGGATCGTATTCACAACGATCGTTCCCGGTGTCGCCGTCATGCTTATCGTGGCCCAATTGCTCGCTGGCGTCGAATGGCTCGATTTGCTCGGGACGACGGTGGTCATCGTCGCAACACTCACGATGCAACTCCTTTTCTGGATCACGGTGGTCTTCGCGATCGTCGAGCGCGTACCGCGCATTCGGGCGAAGACTCTCGCCGGGTGGCAACCCGCCGCCCTGCCCGAGACTCCCGACGGGCGGGAGGGGTTCGGCGAGACCGTGGGCGGCCTTGCTTTTGTCGTCGGATTCATCGCGCTGCTCGTTGTGTCACCGACCCTCACGAGTGCGACCGACGCGGCAGGCAATCCAATCGGAGTCATCTCGCCGCTGCTCGCACAATCGTGGCCCATCTTCGTCGCGATCGTTGTCGTGGCATCCGGTTTCGGCCTCGCGACCGAGTACCTCGGGTGGACCACGCGGCTCGCCTGGATCAACGCAGGACTGACCGTAGTCGGGATGTCGCTGCTCGTGTGGCTCGTCGCGAGCAGCAACCTGCTCAATCCGGCGTTCTTCGAGTCAATTGGGTGGTCGCGTGATGC
>JANNCX010000080.1:0-4493 GCA_031387145.1 Salinibacterium sp. | reverse complement strand
GTCGCCGCGGCTGCCGCCGAGGCCGATCGTTCGGGTGACTCTTTGCTGCTCGTGCACGCCGGCCCAGCGGGGCGGGAGGCGGAGCGCACCCTTCTCGGCGCGGCCACGGCATACGCTCTCGCGGCCGCGCCGAGCATCCCGCTGCACTCACGCTTTTCGCGGCGAACCCCCGCTGAAGCCTTGCTCGACGCGAGTAGGGCGGCTGCGTTGCTCGTGCTCGGTGGGTCGCGCCGCGACCCCGACGGTGCCGGTTTCATCGGCTCGGTCACACACGAAGTGCTGCTCAACATCAACGTTCCCGTGCTCGTTGCACGGCGATCGGCTGGCGCGTGACGTTGCTTCGCCGGTACCCGCTGGTCGCCGCGACCCTCGTTGTCGCGCTCATCACTCTCGGGGTTCTGCTCTCTCCCGCAGCCGCATATGCAGGTTGGGTCGCGAGCGCGTTCGCTCTCGTGATCGCGGGGCGGAGCGCGATTTCGATGGTGCGCTCGCTTCGTGGAGGCACGTGGGGGATCGACATTCTCTCGGTCGCAGCGATCATCAGCACAGTCGCGCTCGGCGACTATTGGGCATCGCTTGTGGTAGTGCTCATGATCGTGAGCGGTGAAGCGCTCGAAGACTTCGCGTCGCGTCGAGCTCGAAGCGAACTCACCGCTCTCATGAGTCGCGCACCGAGAATCGCGCATCTGGAGGATGCCGCGGGAGACGTCGACGACGTCGCGATCGACACGGTCGCGATCGGCGACGTACTCGAGGTGCGACCGGGTGAGGCGATACCCGTCGACGCCGAGATGCTCGGCGAAGGGGCGACTCTGGATGAGTCATCCATCACGGGCGAGAGCATGCCCGCGTGGCGCGGCCCCGGCGCGGCGCTCTTGAGTGGCGCCGTGAATGGCGGCGGCGTGATTCGGGTTCGCGCGACAGCATCCGCAAAAGACAGCCAGTATCAGACGATCATCGAGCTCGTTCGCGCTGCGGCCGACAGCAAGGCGCCCTTTGTTCGGCTCGCCGATCGCGTTGCGATTCCGTTCACGGGAGCCGCCTTTCTCATCGGTGGTCTCGCCTGGGCTCTCTCGGGCGAGCCCTCGAGATTCGCTGAAGTGCTCGTGGTCGCTACGCCGTGTCCGCTGCTCATTGCCGCGCCGGTCGCGTTCGTCGCCGGGATGAGTCGGGCGGCACGCCTTGGCGTCATCGTCAAGAATGGCGGGGTGCTCGAACAGTTGTCGCGAGTGACGACTGTCGCGTTCGACAAGACCGGAACGCTGACTCAAGGAACGCCGATCGTCACGCGCGTCGAGTCGGTGCTCGAGAGCGATGACGCGATCGTCTCCGCCATGGCCGCCCTCGAGTCGGACTCTACCCACGTGCTCGCGCACGCGGTCGTGACTGAAGCGGAACGTCGCGGGCTCGCTCCGCGTGAAGCGACCGACGTCGAAGAAGTCATCGGGCATGGCGTTCGCGGGGTGCTCGACGGCTCGACTCTCGCCGTCGGCAAACTCTCTTTCGTCGACGCGAGCGCGAAGCCCACGTGGGGAGCTCTCGCTCCCGGAGAGATGGCGATTTACGTTTCGCGCGACGGAGCGTTGCTCGGCCGAGTCGTGCTCACCGACGAGTTGAGGCCCGAGACGCGCGAGACTCTTGAGGCATTGCGGGCGTTCGGAGTCACCCGCACCGTCATGCTCACGGGGGACGCAGCCGAGACGGCGGAGAAGATCGGCGCGCTAGCGGGCATTACCGAAGTTCGCGCAGCACTGCTGCCTGCCGAGAAAGTCGCGGCAATCACGTCGCTCACACCAGCGCCAGTGATGATGGTCGGGGACGGCGTGAATGACGCGCCCGTGCTCGCCGCGGCGGCAGTCGGCGTCGCAATGGGAGCGCGCGGCGCAACGGCAGCGAGCGAATCCGCAGACGTCGTGATCATGGTCGAGGACCTCTCGAAGACGGCAACGGTAATCCAGGTTTCGCAACGTACTCTTCGCATCGCACGCCAAAGCATCGCCGTCGGAATCGGGCTGAGTCTCGTACTCATGTGCGTCGCGTCGTTCGGGCTACTCCCTGCCATCCTCGGCGCCGCGCTTCAAGAGGTCATCGATGTCGTCGCGATCGTCAATAGCCTGCGGGCTGGGCGCGGTGATGCTCCCCTCACTTCACGCGCAGCGGAACCTTCACGTCAAGACCGACTTCAGGTGTGAGCCGCTGCCTACGGCAGCACTTGGGCCCTGCGCTTCGTCACAAGATACGACCCCGATAGAACGAGCGCAAAGCCGAGGATCGTGAAGACCGTCACTGTCTCACTGAGAAACAACACGCCCGCGATAATCGCGACCGCGGGGTTGACGTACGTGATTGCGGTCGAGCGCACCGGCCCGATCTCGGCGATGAGCCCGATGAGCATGAGGAACGCGAGTGCGCTACACACGACCGCGAGCACGACCACTGCGACGATCACCTGGACCGAGGGGACCTCGGTCGGCCACGCTCCCGTGATCAGCACGAACGGCACGTATGCGAGGGCTGCGCCCGCAAGCGACACGGCGACGACGCCAACGGCGGGCAGGTCCGACATCCACCTCGACAGAATCGCGGGCCCGAGGGCGTAGCCGACCACCACGATTGACAGCTCAGCGACGGCCCCGAGATCGGATCCCGCGACGTCGAAGCCCACGAGGGCGGCGACTCCGAGCATCCCGAGCACAATGCCGACCCAGTTGAGCCCCGACAGTTGCGCGGGTCGCCCCATAAAGAACGCGACGGCGACACCCACGAGTGGCACGGTCGCAATCAACAACCCCGCAGTCGAGCTCGGTAGCTGTTGCTCGGCGCGGCTGAGAAAGTACCACGGCAGGATGATCTCGACGATCGTGTAGGCGAGCAGAGGCTTCCAGCGGCGCAACACCGGGAGCACTTCGCGGCGGAACAGCGCGACCGGCACAAGCAACACGGCCGCGAGCGCCGCTCGGCCGAGCACGACCATCTCGGGCTCGAGCTCGGCGACCGCGATCTTGATGAAGAGGTACGGGATGCCCCACGCAATGCCGAGCGCGGCAAACAGTATGAGGCCGCGTCGAGTCACTGGTACATCATGTACCCGCTACCCGGCTTCAACAATCGGAACCGGTGTGGTTTGACTCCCCGACTGAGCCGCAAGCGTCACCTTGGCGGCGCATCAATCAGAGACGGTTGGCTGTGTTTCTCGTACGTCGGCGACGTGCGACGCCGAGCATCACGCCGCCAAGCACGAGCGCGAGGCCGGCGGCGATCATAGGCGCGAGGGGCTCTACGCCCGTGTCCGCGAGTTGTGCGGCTTGAGCAAATCTTCCGGTTGCAGGGGTTTTTGCCGGGGTGCAGCCAGTGCTCGTGATGGTGTTATTCAGTAGCGAGACCTGGCCGGTAGCTGCCAACAGCCTGCCCTGCAGCGTGGCACCCGTTCCGAGCGTGATTGACGTGCCCGCCATGACCGTGCCCGCGAAGGTCGAGCCGCCGTTAATAGTAGCTGCGCTGCCGACCTGCCAGAAGATATTGCACGGACTGACGCTACCGAGCACAATACTGCTGTTGACAGCCGTGATCAGCGTGCCCTGCGCAGGCATCTTGAAGATGTAAATATCAGTGGACGAGCCGGTGAGCGTGAGTGGGCTGGAAGCAGAAAGCAGAAAATTGTCCCCACTGTCGTCCGGCTCATAGACGCCCGCGACTAGCGACGTGCCGGCAAGTTCGGCCGGAACGGAAAAGTTAGTGGCCTGACCCGCCGCGTTGAGTATTGCGGCATCCAGATCAGTCTGCGCACTCTGGGCGACTGCGTCGCCCGCGTAGATGTCTCCACCGCCCGCCATGTTGCTTGCGACGAAGCCGGTCACGGCGGTGCCTGCCCATACCCCAACGTCGCCACTGATCACGGATGGGCCGCTGTTAGTGACCGTAGTGGCAGCCAGGACGGCGAAGCTCGCTGCGTTACCGAGGGGAACCACGGTGGCGGCATGCGCCCGGTCAGCGCCTGAGACGCTGAGAATCAGCCCGGCGGTTAGCGCGACGCCGACGGCCGCTGTCAGATGAATGCTGCCTGGAAGTCGGGCAATAACTTGTGTCATCCGGAACTCGCCTTATGTCTCTCGAGGAGGCTGTGCGGACTGATCACGTGATCCGCCTTGTCGGAGCATACACCCCAGTAGGTACTGGGGTTACGCGTCGCCTAATAGCGGCAGCGGTGGGCTTTGACTTCCAACGTGTCCCGCGTGCCCGTCGCCCAGCCACCGGTTGGCGAAGGTCATCCGGAATGCACCGACCATGTGGTCGGAGGTAGTGATCATGCGTGCGATCGTTTCGGGCGCGCGATGTACTCCATTGGGAGTAAATCAGCCCATTTGCTGCATCAATGAGCCCGAGTGTAGTTACTGTACAAATAAGTGCAGTTACTGCAAGAAAAGAGACGGGATCGAACAATGCCAAGTCAGTTTGTTATTGATGCCCAGGGCATCAGCAAGAGTTACGGAAAG
>JANNCX010000074.1:0-10859 GCA_031387145.1 Salinibacterium sp. | reverse complement strand
GTCGACGGGCTCGGGTCGATGGGCTCGGGCCGCCATGTGCCCGGGCCGCGATGCGGAGTCGAGCCTCAACTGTGTGGTGACAACCGCGAGCTAGCCCGCGACGCAGTTTTGCCATGCCTCCGAATTGCGAGTCCGTTCGGCAGCAGACTGCGCCTTGGGTCCATAGTCACCATCGAGAGCATTCGCGGCAATTGCCTCCGCGAGCGCCCGACGATCTTCCGAGTCGGCGGCACGCAACTCTTTGAGATCCTGACGCAGTTCGACAGGCATGTTCGCGAGAATGCGGATGCGGCGTTCTGCGACTCGCTCGGCCCGCTCTTCGACTCGATCGCCGTACTCGCCCTCGCGCGCGTCTCCACGGATCTCGCGCGCGGCTGGACCACGCTCGCCCGGCTCGAGGCTCGAGAGATCTTTGAGGTCGTCACGAAGTTCGGCGGGCAAGTGCAACCACAGTCGAGCGAGGTGCTCGCCGAAGTTGCACTCGTGAGTCGTGGCTTCAGAAGCTTCGTCGGCGGATGCAGCGACCGACCCTGTAGAGACGAGAGCTCCAGTGAGGGCGACTGTTGCAGCGAGAGTGAGGATGTTCATGGGATGTCCTTTCGTTGGTCCCCACAATGGCGGGCGCGTGTTTGAGCTCGACGCGCCAATTGTTTGGGGAATGTAAAGCCTCGGCGAGGGCATCCCCCGCATGCAGTTGAATAGGCGCATGGGTGAAAGTCGCGGCCTCGTGGTGATTGTGGAGGACGAGCCTGCAATCGCCGAGGTAGAGCGGTTGTACTTGCGTCAGGCCGGCTACGGAGTGCACGTTGAGCGCGACGGCATTGCCGGTCTCGCCGCGATCAGATCGATGCGCCCCGTGGCAGTCGTGCTCGACGTGGGACTTGCGGGAATGGACGGCATCGAGTTGTGCCGGTCGCTGCGAGCGAGCGACGACTGGACGCCCGTCATCTTTGTCACCGCTCGAGACGATGAAGTCGACCGCGTGCTCGGGCTCGAACTCGGCGCCGACGACTATCTCACGAAGCCGTTTTCTCCCCGCGAACTCGTCGCGCGCGTGCGAGCGCTCTTGCGCCGTCAAGACCGGCCGTCACCACTGCCTGCTGTCGTCGCGCACCTCACGCTCGATGCGGGCCGGCGCACCGTTACGAGCAACGGGGCCGATGTCGCACTCACGAGCACCGAGTTCGACCTGCTCGCGAAACTCATGTCGGCGCCCGGGCAAGTCTTCTCGCGTGAACAATTGATCTCAAGCGTGTGGGGCCACGTCGTCTACGGTGCGACTCGCACCGTAGACGTGCACGTCGCGCAATTGAGATCGAAACTCGGGGAGCCTGACCCGATCCGCACGGTGCGCGGAGTCGGCTATTCGCTGGCGCTCTCGTGAGGTCGCTTCGAGCGCGAGTGACTCTCGTGACGGTCGCGGTCGCGGCGATCGCGGTCATCGTGACGGCGCTAATTTCCTTGCAACTCGCTCGCTCATCGGCGACGGATGTCGCACGAAATCAGCTCGCGGTGGGAGCCGAGATTCTCGCGCGCTTGCCGAAGCTCGCGAGCTCGACCGAATTGGCCGACAAAGTGAGCCTTGCCCCGAGCGGAACGCTCGTCGCGATCGTCGACCGCGACGGCACCGTGGAGGGAACAGCCTCTGACGTCGTCGACAAGTTCGTTGTACGCAGGCTTGCGTCAGGCGAGACCGTATCGACGACGCGCCTCAATGACGGCGGGCTCGTCATGATCGAAGCGAGGCCCGCTCGAGACGGTACCTCCGTAGTGCTCGCGCTGCCGGTCGCGGCGGTCGAGCGAGAACTCGGTCAACTGACGTCGCGCATCCTGCTGGCTCTCGCAATCGGGCTCGTCGTCGCGATCGTAGGCGGCTCGGTTCTTGCGCGTCGGCTTTCACGACCGCTCGGCGAGACGGCCGCGGCAGCGAGACGACTTGCCGCTGGCGAGCGAGGTGTGCGGATGCCCGCATCCCCCACAACGGAACTCGCCGACGTGACGGCAGCCCTGGCATCCCTCGACGCCGCTCTCTCGACGTCGGAGGAGCGGCAGCGCGAGTTTCTCCAATCGATCTCGCACGACTTGCGCACTCCCCTCACGGCGCTTCGGGGCTACGGCGAGGCGATGGTCGACGGCCTCGTGGCGCCCGGAAGCGTGCGGGAGGTCGGGGCGACGCTCGTCGCCGAAACCGAGCGACTCGACCGGTTCGTGGCCGATCTGCTCGAGCTTGCGCGCCTCGAGGCCGACGACTTCAGTATTACCACCACGACCTTCGATATTCGCGGCGTGCTCAACGAGGTCGTCTTGGCGTGGAGCGGCCAAGCGGCAGTGGCGGATTCGACGGTCTCTGTAGAGAACGCGAGCGGCACTGTCACGACCGATCGGGGTCGCTTGCGCCAAGTCATCGACGGCCTCGTCGAGAACGGTTTGCGAGCCGGCGGTCCCATAGTCTTGCGCGCCTCGGACGGTGTGATCGAGGTGTGCGATTCGGGCCCCGGGCTCACCGAAACCGATCGCGCAGCAGCGTTCACGCCCGGCGTGTTGAGAGACCGATACCGCGATACGCGTGCCGTGGGTACGGGGCTCGGACTCTCGATTGCGGCGCGACTCGTCGACCGCCTCGGTGGCACGCTGTCCGTCGAAAACGGCGCACGGGGCGGTGCCGTGTTTTCCGTCGCCCTTTCGCCGCACACGAACCACCCCAATCATGGGGTGGAAACGGTTGCACGCCCTTGATTCTCTGCGGTATATCGCAATTGCCCCCCGATCGCGGGTAGTTACTTCGGACTACAGTCCGCCCGTAAAATCGCTGTGCGGCTGGCAGATCTAGCCGTCGGGCCATTCTGGATCCGAACGGATTGGCTGACGGAAAGACTGTCGGCAAAGTAGGGGGCATCATCATGAACGAAATTTCGCGCAAGAAGAAGCTTGCTGGAGTCGCATTCGGCACGGGCGTTCTCATGCTCGCGGGTGGCGCAGCATTCGGCTACTGGAGCATCACGGGTTCGGGCACGGATACCGCGGCCACGGGTACCGTCGCGAGCATCAACGTCGACCAGACGAGCCTCGTCTCTGGCCTCGCCCCAGGACTCGCAGCACAGCCACTCAGCGGCAACTTCGACAACCCCAACTCGGGCCCCGTCTACGTCGCTGCGGTCACGGCTGTCGTAAGCGGCACCGACAAGGTCGGCTGTGGACCCACTGACTACACGATCGCCGGCACCGCGACCGTCGGCGCTCAGATCCCCTCGGGCACGGGCGTTGGATCGTGGTCGGGACTCACGATTCAGTTCAACAACAAGGTCACCAACCAAGACGCGTGCAAGAACGCGATCGTCACGATTAGCTACACGGCTAACTAATTGACCGGTGTGTGGCAATCGATCACCGGTTGCCACGCACCGTCTTGTGTCGTGTGACCTGACCACTTGGGATGCCCGTGCCTACCTTTGCCGTGCAACGCCGTCGCCTCGCGCTGATCATCAGCGTCGTGGCGATCGGAGTGCTGTCCGCATTCGCGGTCGGAGGTACGGCTCACGCGTATTGGGCGGGCCTCGGCACTGGCGCGGCTACCGCCACGACTGCGAGCTTGAACCCGGCCAGTGGCGTGGTTGCGGCATCCACTATCAATAGCGACACCGTCTCGGTCTCGTGGACCGCCGCGTCGCTCTCGACCGGCCATCCCGCGACCGGTTATCTCGTCATACGCACGCGCACCTCTGACAGCGCGACGTTCGCGGCGTGCGGAACCTCGCTCGCGGCCCCGGCGACCGGCACGAGCTGCAATGATCTTCTCGTGCCAGATGGCACCTACACGTATACCGTGACGGCACTCGTCGGCAGCTGGACGGCTGCGGGCGCAGTGAGCAACCCCGTGACGGTCGTCGGCAACGCGATCTTGCCGTCAATCAGTTCGTCGGCTCCCGCACCGAACGGCAACGGGTACTACAACACCACCCCCATCGTCGTCACTCTGACCGCGACTCCTGGGTCTGCGGGAACACCCATCGCTTCTATCAGGTACACCGTCGATGGCGGAGCTCCCGTCACGGTCGCGGGGGCGTCTACGACGGTGTCCGTAGCGGGCAGCGCGATTCACACCCTGACCTTCGTTGCGACGGACACTCTCGCGCGCGTTAGCGGCACGGGAGGCCGGATCGTTCGCATTGACACGATTGCACCGGCGGCACCATCTGCGCCTGTCATCACTGCAGCGACGGACACGGGCACCTCCGCAACCGACGGCATCACAAACGACACGACCCCGGATTTCACGGGCACCGCCGAAGCGGGAGCCACCGTCACAATCTTCGACGGCGCGACCGCGATCGGCAGCGGCGTCGCTACGGGCGGTGTCTACACGATCACCTCGTCGGTATTGACGCAGGGCGCTAAGACCATCACGGCTCGAACGACGGACCTCGCGGGCAATGTGGGCGCATTGTCGGCCGGTACGAACATCACGATCGACACGACCGCTCCGGCTACTCCTGGCGCTCCCGTGCTACCCGCCGCGAGCGACACCGGCCGAAGCTCGACCGACAAGATCACGAAACTCGCGACACCTACGCTGACCGGCACGGCCGTCGTCGGCACGATCATCACGGTTTATGACGGAGCAACCGCGGTAGGCAGCGTCACGGCGACAACAACCACGTACTCCATCACGACGAGTGCTCTCGCGGCTGGCACCAAGGTTATGACGGCCAAGGCCTCGGACATCGCTGGCAACTTCTCGGCGGCCTCGGCGAGCATGACGTTCACTCTAGACACGTCCGCTCCCATAGCTCCGTCAACACCCTCCCTTTCAGCGACGAGCGACACGGGGCGATCGACCACCGACGGCATCACTAACGACACGACGATTACGGTCACGGGTGCCAACGAGTCACTCGCGATCGTCACCCTCTACGCGAACGCAACAGTCGTTGGCACGCTCACAGCGACGGGCACGACTTACTCAATCACGTCGACGGCTCTCGCGAACGGCACCTTCTCGATCACGGCTACATCGACGGATGTCGCTGGCAACGTGAGCATCGCGTCCGGCGCGAAAGTCGTCGTGATCGACACCGTCGCTCCCGCGGCGCCGCCCGCACCGACACTTACCGTTGCGAGCGACACGGGAGTCTCATCGACTGACCGCATCACGAAGCTCACGGTGTTGACTTTCACCGGCACCGCAGAAGCCGACGCCTCGATTCGCCTTCGAAACAACAATCAGAATACGGGCGTTGCCGTAATTGCGACGGGCGGCAGCTATACGGTCACCAGTGGCACGCTCGCAGCAGGCAACCGCACCATTCGGTTGCGCGCTACAGACATCGCGGGCAACACGAGCGGCAATTCTGCGAACACTGTCGTGACGATCGACACGACCGCGCCCACAGTGACGATCAACCAGGCCGCAGGTCAACCAGACCCGACGACCGCTACAGCCGTCACGTACGCGATCGTCTTCTCCGAAACGGCCGCGTGGCTCGTGCCGACGCCCGGCACGCTCTCGGGCACGGCTGGCGCCAACACTGTCGTCGTGACGGGCAGTGGAACGACTTACTCCGCCGTGGTGTCCGGCATGACTCGCACGGGAACGGTCATTGCCGACATCGCCGCGAGCGCCGCCCAGGATGTTGCGGGTAACGCGAATTCGGCATCCACTTCGACAGACAAGACGGTGTCCTTTACGGATGCCACGGCGCCCGTCGTCGTGATCTCGAGTTTCACGCCGGGAGGATCGCAGACCACCGTATCGACCGGCACGGCAGGATTTGGCCCGGGCGACGCCGCCACGGTCACTCTCGTGCTGTGCAAGGTGAACGTCTACCCCTGCGCGGTGGCAAACACCGTCGCGACGCTCACTCCCACGGTTACCCCCGGTACGGGCGCGTGGACGGTCACCTCAGCGGCTCTCGGCACACAACCCATGGTCTACGCGCGGGCGACGCAAACCGACCTCACGGGCAATACGGGCGCGAGCCCGATTCTCGGGCCGATCGCCGTCTAGCTGTGCTCGGTTAGAACGCGGCGAGTCCCGTGAGGGAGCGGCCGATCACGAGCGTGTGGATGTCGTCGGTTCCCTCGTAGGTGCGCACTGCTTCGAGGTTCGCGAGGTGGCGCATGACGCCGAACTCACTCGTCACACCATCGCCGCCGAGAATCTCGCGCGCGGCGTGAGCGATGCGAATTGCCTCGCGCACGTTGTTGAGCTTGCCGACGCTTACTTGCTCGGGCGTGAGCGTATGCGCATCCTTGAGGCGACCGAGATGCAGCGCGAGCAGCATGCCCTTCTCGAACTCGACGAACGAGTCGGCGAGGCGAGCTTGAACCAGCTGTTTTCCGCCGATGGGCCCGCCGAATACTTCGCGCGTCGTCGAGCGGTCGATTGCGGCGTCGAGGCTCGCGCGTGCAGCACCCATGACGCCCCACACGATGCCGTAGCGCGCCTCAGTGAGGCAACTGAACGGTGCCGACAAACCGGCGGCCTCCGGCAGCAGCTCGCCGCGTACGTTCTCGAGAAAAACGTCACACTGGATCGAAGCTCGCAGGGCGAGCTTGTTGTCGATGTCGACGGCGCGGAACCCTACGGCGTTCGTTTCGACGAGAAATCCGCGGATCCCGTCCGTCGTGCGCGCCCACACGATCGCGACGTCGGCGACTGAAGCGAGGCCGATCCATCGCTTCGTGCCCGTGATACGCCAATCGTCACCGACGAGTTCTGCACTCGTCGTCATTGCTCCGGGGTCGCTGCCACCCGTCGGCTCCGTGAGGCCGAAGCAGCCGAGAAGCTCGCCCGTCGCCATCTTGGGCAACCAGCGCGTCTTCTGCTCCTGCGACCCAAACTTCGCGATCGCCGACATCGCGAGGGACCCCTGAACAGAAACAAAGGTGCGCCACGCGGTGTCTACCGCTTCGAGTTCGTAACACACGAGTCCGTAACTCACGGCGTCAGCCCCCGCACACCCGTAGCCCGAGATGTGCATCCCGAGCATGCCAGCCGCACCGAGCGCGGCAACATACTCGCGCCGGAACACGCCCTTCTCAAAGTCGTCATCAATGGTGCGCTGGAAAGCGGATGCCACGGCTCGCGCCTTGGCCTGCCACTCGCGTTGCTCGGGGGAAAGTAAACCGTCGAGACCCAGTACTTGCTCTGCCCTACTCATGATCGGAGCCTATCGCGCGACCCCACGAGCGCCCAGCGCGCTGGCATCTCGGGCAGAAGTGCGAGCCACGGTTCATGAACTGCTCGCGCACGATGAGCCGGCCGCAGCGCGGGCACGGGCGGCCTTGCTGACCGTACGCCTTGAGCGAGTGCGCGAAGTACCCGGACTCGCCGTTGACGTTGAGGTACTGAGCATCAAAACTCGTACCGCCCTCGGAGAGCGCTTGCGTGAACACCTTGCGCACTTCGGCGAGCAGCACCTTCGCGGTCGCCTTGGGCAGAGTCGCGGTCGAGCGGTCGTAGTGCACTCGAGCACCCCACAGCGATTCGTCGGCGTAAATGTTGCCAATGCCGCTTACGAGTGTCTGATCGAGCAACGCGCGCTTGATGGTCGTGTTCTTGCGTGCGAGGCGGGCGAGAAAAAGCGCGTCGTCGAAGTGCTCGTCCATGGGGTCGCGCGCGATGTGCGAGACCTGGGTCGGCACGAGTTGCTCGGGGCGGTCTTGAGTCGGCTCGAGCGCGCAAATGGCCATAGAGCCGAAGATCCTCTGGTCGGCAAAGTTGAGGCGAAAGGGCCTGTGCTCGGCATGCTCGAGCTCGATGCGAATTCGCGTGTGCGAGTCATCCGTCTTCCGATCACGCAGCAACACTTGCCCGCTCATGCCGAGGTGCACGACCAATGCGCTACCGGTTTCGACACGCTCAACCGGCGAAGAGATCGGCAACCACAAGAACTTGCCACGTCGCTCCGGTGCCATGATGACGCTGTCGACGAGCCGGTCGATGAAGTCTTCGCTCGGTCCGTCATGTCGTCGCAGAGATCGCTCGTCGAATACCGTGACGGATGCCACCCGCGCACCAACCACTGCAGGCTCGAGGCCGGCGCGTACGACTTCAACCTCGGGCAGCTCAGGCACAGCGGACTACTCGGACTTCAGCTTCACGAAAGCGTCGAGCGCCGCCGCCATTTCCGCTTGCTTCTTGCTCGACCCGTCGCCAGACGCGATGACCTTGCCCGAGAGCAAGACCTTTGCGTGAAACCGCTTCGAGTGGTCGGGCCCGCTGTCCCTGACTTGATACGAGGGAAGACCTCTACCCAACCGCGCGGCGAGCTCTTGCAGATTTGTCTTGGGGTCCATCGCTGCCCCAAACCGGTTCGGGTCGTCGAGCAGTGGGCGGATGAGGCGCAACACCAGCTCCGTCGCTGCCTGCCCGCCGAGGCTCACGTACGCGCCGCCGATGACGGCTTCGACGGTGTCCGCGAGGATCGACGACTTGTCGCGACCGCCCGTTTGCTCTTCGCCTTTTCCGAGACGGATGTGCGCGCCGAGCCCGATCGTGCGAGCGACTTCTGCGAGCGCCACACTCGAGACGAGGCTCGCTCGACGCTTCGCGAGATCGCCCTCGTCGAGATCTGGATTCTCGTTAAAGAGCATGACCGTCACGGCTTGCCCGAGGATCGAGTCGCCGAGAAACTCGAGGCGCTCGTTGTGGGCTAGGCCGCCGTTTTCGTACGCGAAAGATCGGTGGGTGAGCGCGAGCTCAAGGATTCCGGGTTCGATTGCAACACCGAGCACCTTAGTGAGCTCGGCTCGGTCATCCGGCACGATTGTGTCGCCTATCGGGCGAACCATCAATGCTAAACGTCAGCGACCTTACGGCCCTTGTACTCCATGTACAGGGGGGTTCCGGTCGAGTCTTCGACGACCTTCGCGCGGTGCGGGAGGCTGTAGGTGACCTTGCCGTTCTCGATCGTCTTGACGAGCGTGGGGGCGGTTGCCTTCCACTGGGCACGGCGCATGCGGGTGCTTGCCCGCGACATCTTGCGCTTAGGTACGGCCATCGTTATCTCTTCTCTTCTGTTGCGCCCGTGTTCGGAGCATCTGTTTTGAGGGTGTCGAGCCCAGCGAGGGCGGCCCACCGTGGATCGACTACTGCCTCGTGCTCGTGGCCCGGATTGTCCAGCAGTCGCACCCCACACTGTGGGCACAAACCGAGGCAATCCCCCTGACAGACCGGTTGGAACGGAAGTGCTAACACGACCGCATCCCTGACCAACGGTTCCAAGTCGACGTGATCATCATGAACCGTGTAATCAAAAGCTTCGTCCAAAGAATACGCGAAAAGCTCCTGAAATTCGACTTCGATGGGCAGTCGCACGTCGATGAGGCATCGAACGCACTCGCCCTCGGCCGTGGCATCCACTTCTCCCGAGACCAGAATCCCGTCGTGGAGGGACTCAAGGCGTGCCTCGATGTGCATCGCTGAGCCCGTCCGCACGCCGATCACGGCGTTGCCATAGCCCTCTGGAACGACGATGTCGAGCGTCTTCTCGCGCAATTCGCCGGGGCGATGCATGAGATCAAACACCGGGACGGTGAAGGGGGTTTTCGTAACGTGGGACACGAGGGCCAATTCTACAGTCGCCAAATCTTCGCCGAGCCTCCAGTTGTGGTGCGCTCGCTGGCGCTCAATGTCGCCACAACTGGAGACTCGGCAAGATCAAGTGACCTACAGAGTCGCCTCTACCGCGGTGAACGCGTCGTCGTAGATTGCGAGCGCCTGCGCGACCTCGTCGGGCGTCACGATGCACGGCGGCACGACGTGGATGCGGTTGTCCGCCGCGAACGGCAGCAATCCACGCTCCATGAGCGCTTTCTTGAGATCCAGGATCACGCCACCCGATACGGGCTGGCGCGATTCGCGATCGTCAACAAGGTCGAGGGCCCAGAAGACTCCTACGCCGCGAACTTCTCCGATCAGCGGATGCTTCGCCGCGAGCTCCGCGAGCCCGGGTGCGAGGTGGTCGGTGCCGATCATCCGCGCATTCTCGATAATGCCTTCGGTCTCCATCGCGTCAAGCGCGCCGACGATCGACGCCATCGCGAGCGGATGCCCCGAATACGTCAACCCGCCCGGGAACACTTGGCTATCGAACGCGTTCGCGATCGAGTCGGAGATGATGACGCCACCCGCAGGTACGTACCCGGAGTTGACGCCCTTTGCAAACGTAATGAGGTCGGGAACGACATCGCCATCTTCGTCGGCAAAGCCTTGCCACGCGAACCACTCGCCCGTGCGACCAAAACCGCACATGACCTCTTCGAGGATCAGCTGGATGCCGTACTTATTGCACATCCGCCGAACACCGGCAAGGTACCCGGGCGGCGGAACAAGCACGCCCGCCGTGCCCGGTACAGTCTCGAGCAGGATTGCGGCGATCGAGTTCGACCCTTCCCCTTGGATCACGCGCTCGAGGTGGTGCAGCGCGCGCTCGCACTCTTGTTCGGCCGTCTCGGCCCAGAACTCGGAGCGGTAGAGGAACGGCCCGAAGAAGTGGGCGTGACCGCGCGAGAATTCGTTGGGAACGCGGCGCCAGTCCCCCGTCGCAACGATCGCAGCACCAGTGTTGCCGTGGTACGAGCGATACGTCGAGAGGATCTTGTCGCGGCCCGTCGTAATGCGCGCCATACGCATCGCGTTTTCATTGGCATCGGCTCCACCGTTGGTGAAGAAGACCTTGCCGAAGTGGGCGCCCGCTTTCGCGAGAATGCGCTGCGCCGCTTCGCCGCGCGCGAGGTTCGCGTGGGGTGGAGCGACGGTCGTGAGCGTGTCCGCTTGAGCCTTGATCGCGTCGACCACGGCGGGGTGCTGATGCCCCAAGTTGGTGTTGACGAGTTGGCTCGAGAAGTCAAGGAAT
>JANNCX010000055.1:0-2240 GCA_031387145.1 Salinibacterium sp. | reverse complement strand
GCGCGACGACTTCGAGATCAGCGTGCCCGAACTAGACCTCGCCGTCGAAACCGCGCAAGTGAACGGAGCAATCGGCGCACGCATGACGGGCGGCGGATTCGGTGGCGCCGCGATCGCGCTCGTGCCCTCGTCGGGCATTTCGCGCATCCAAGTCGCGATCGACGGAGCCTTCGCTGAGCACGGATTCGAACAACCCACGATGTTCACAGTGACGGCCGCGAACGGTGCTGGACGGGATCGCTAAATTCGTCGCGACGAGCCGGAATAGTAGGCACACAGCTTCGGTTACTACACTCGTAGTTAGAAAGTACGTGCTCCGGGGTCGGTGAAAGTCCGAACCGGCGGTGATAGTCCGCGAACCCGACGAAAGTCGGGCTGAGCCGGTGGAATTCCGGGACCGACGGTAATGGTGTCAGCAATGGCACCTCAGTCCGGATGAGAGGTAGCACGGTTGAGTCGGCCTTGCCGATTCATCGACCAACCCCGGAGTCCGTCTCAATCAGACGAGGACACGGGATGACCGCCGCAGAGGCTCAGCCAGTTGCTGACGAGCTCGAGACCGCGATGCGTCGCGCGCTCGAACTCGCCGGCCACTCCCCCTCGACGGGTGGAAACCCGCAAGTGGGCTGCGTACTTCTCGCGCCGGACGGTCATATCGTTTCGGAGGGTTGGCACCACGGCGCCGGTACCCCGCACGCCGAGATCGACGCCCTTTCGCGCGTTGCCGACGCCCGCGGACTCACCGCGGTCGTCACGCTCGAGCCGTGCAATCACACGGGCCGCACTGGTCCGTGCAGTGAAGCGCTCATCGCGGCCGGCGTCGCGCGCGTCGTCTTCGCCGTCGCCGACCCGAGTGCCGCTGGCGGCGGAAGCGCTCGGCTCGCGGACGCGGGCGTGACCGTCGTGCCTGGAGTGCTCGGCGTGCAAGCAACGGATTTCCTCCACGAGTGGCTCACCGCCACGCGACTCGGTCGACCGTACGTGACGCTCAAGTGGGCCTCGAGCCTCGATGGCCGCACGGCCGCGGCAGACGGCTCAAGCCAATGGATCACGGGCACCGCATCACGCCAGCGCGTTCACGAGCAGCGCGCAGCAGCGGATGCGATCGTCGTGGGCACGGGCACCGTGCTCGCCGACGACCCATCGCTCACGGCGCGAGGCGACGGCGGCGAGCTACTCGAGCGCCAGCCGCTGCCGGTCGTCATGGGGTCTCGCGAGATACCCGCCGACGCGAAACTGCGGGGGCACCCCGCGGGGCTCGTCGTCACGGGCTCACGGGCGATCGACGACGTGCTTCGAGACCTCTTTGCGCGCGACATCCGTCGAGTATTCGTCGAGGGCGGCCCGACTCTCGCGAGCGCGTTCATCGCGGAGGGACTCGTCGACGAGTACCTCATCTACCTTGCGCCCAAACTCATCGGCGGACCGAGCACGGCCGTGACCGACATCGGAGTCTCGACCATGAGCGAAGCGCGCGAGTTGCACGTCGTCGCGATCGAGCAACTCGGCGAAGACGTGCTCGTCATAGCAAGACCGTCCACAACACGACAAGGGCAGGCATAACCATGTTCACGGGAATCATCGAAGAACTCGGCGAGATCGTCGATCTCTCTCGCACAGGGGATGCCGCGAGACTCACGGTTCGCGCACCCCTCGGAGTCTCCGACGCGAGCCACGGTGACTCGATCTCGGTGAACGGAGTGTGCCTCACCGTCGTGGACCAAGGGCCGGATTGGTTTACGGCCGACCTCATGTTTTTGACGCTCGACATGTCGACGCTCGGCAGCGTATCTCCCGGCCAACGCGTCAACATCGAGCGAGCAGCGCGCGTCGATAGCCGCCTCGGTGGGCACGTCGTGCAAGGGCACGTTGACGGCACGAGCGAAGTGCTCAGCGTCACCGAGGGCTCGGCATGGCGAGTAGTGCGCTTCTCCATAGCGAGCGACCTCGCAAGCCTTGTCGTTCGCAAGGGCAGCATCGCTGTCGACGGAGTGTCGCTCACCGTGAGCGCCGTCGGCCCGATCGGCGAGGACTGGTTCGAGGTATCGCTCATTCCCGAGACGATCGCCGCGACAACTCTCGGCACGCTCGCGACGGGCGAACTCGTAAATATCGAAACCGACATCCTTGCCCGCCACGTGGCGCGCCTGATCGAAAGGAGCGAGTCATGAGCCTCGCAGACATCCCAGCAGCACTCGAAGCACTTCGCCTAGGTCGCCCCATCATCGTCGCCGACAACG
>JANNCX010000015.1:0-6831 GCA_031387145.1 Salinibacterium sp. | reverse complement strand
TCGGCGATCGCGCGCACTTCGGCGGGTGAGTAGACCGTGCCGAGTTCCGTCACTTGCGTGATGCTGACCGCGAGCGGTTGAGCGCGGTGTTCGTCACCCCACCCCCATGCTTCTTGCGCGATGAGCTCGGGCGTGAGCTTTCCGTCGGGAGTCGTGACCGTGAGCAACTTGATTCCGCTCATCCGCTCGGGCGCACCGTTCTCGTCCGTGTGAATGTGCGCTGTCGAGGTCGCGACGACTGCGCCCCAACGCGGCAAGACACTCGTCAGCGCGTTTACGTTAGAACCAGTGCCATTGAAGACCGGAAACGCTTCGGCGTGCTCGCCGAAGTGACCTCTAACTACCTCTTGCAAGCGAGCCGTGTAGACGTCTTCGCCATAAGCGATTTGATGCCCGCCGTTCGCCTCAGCGAGCGCGGCCATCACCTCGGGGTGCGCACCCGCGTAATTGTCGCTAGCGAAACCGCGGTAATTGGGATCGTGTAGTCGAGTCACGTAGACAGTCTGCCGCACTACCCGTGGGCGGCTGTGATGCCCGCGGTCGACTCGATAACGTCAGCCATCTTCTTCTGGAGAGCTTCGTAGAACATCGAGAGAGGGAACTCGTCGTCCATCACTGCGTCGGTGAAGCCCTTGGGCGGTCCATCGAGGGGCAGATCGCGCACGGCCCACTTCGACGCGGGGTGCGGAGTGAGCGTGCCGGCGACGAGGTCGTACGCCGCGAGCCAGTGCGACACCTTCGGGCGGTCGATCGAGTGCCAGTAGAGGTCGTTGATCGCGTCGGAGAGCGACACCACGACATCAGGCACGTGATCCCAGTCGATCGCGAGCGCCGTGTCTGTCCAGTGCAAGACGTGGTGTTGGTGCATCCACGCGAAGAGCAATTGACCACCGACTCCGTCGTAGTTGCGCACTCGAGATCCCGTGATCGCAAAGCGGAAGATGCGGTCGAAGATCACGGTGAATTGCACGAGCTTTGCGTGGTCGCGAGTCACGGCATCCGTGTCGTCCGCGCGCTCGAGCTTTACTGCTTCTCGAAACGCGGTGAGGTCGCAGCGCAGCTCTTCTAGCGAATACAAGAAGAAGGGCATCCGCTGCTTAATCATGAACGGATCGAACGGCAGGTCACCACGCATGTGGGTGCGGTCGTGGATGAGGTCCCACATCACGAAAGACTCTTCGGTGAGTGTTTGATCGTCGAGCATACGGGCGGCACCGTCGGGTAGATCAAGTTTGGTGATCTCGGCAGCCGCCCGCACAACTCGGCGAAAACGCGCTGCCTCACGATCGGCAAAGATTGCGCCCCACGTGAAGTGGGGAATCTCTCGCATGGCAACGGTTTCCGGAAATAGGACGGCCGAGTTGGTGTCGTAGCCGTCTGTGAAGTCGATGAATCTGATGGGAACGAACATGCCGTTCGAATACTCACCAGCTTCGAGGGCGGCCACGAACTCGGGCCAAATCACCTCGATGAGCACGGCTTCGACGAATCGGTCCGTGCTGCCGTTTTGCGTGTACATGGGGAAGACGACGAGATGCCGGCGTCCGTTCACCCGCTCGAGCTGCGGCTGGAATGCATTAAGCGAATCGAGAAAGTCTGGCTCGATGAATCCGCTCTCCACCCAGCGCGCGAAGTCGCCGTCGAGTGCTGCGAGGTACTGAGCGTCGTGCGGGAACAGGTCGGCGAGCGCAACTATGGACGCGCGGATTCGCTCGACGTTCGATCGAGCCGCGGGGTGCGCCGAGGCCTCGGGGATGCTGCCGTCGTGAACTTGCACGGCGCGAAGCTCAGCAGCCGCGGACTTGAGGTCGAGCCAGGCGGGATGAGCGGCGACGTCGTACTCGAGAACCTCGGGCTCTCCTATGATCGCGTTGTTCGTGCGGGACATGGCTCACCTCCTGATTCTCAGATAAATATCGTCAAATTGAGGGTATCCGCACGGTCGCAGCGTTTGGTTGCGCGTGACGCTGGAAAATTGCGCCGGATGGCTATTGGAGGGGCACTTCGATGCGTTGGAGCTCTTCGAGGGCTTCGTGCGCAACGGCGAGGTCCCGATCGCGTAGGGCAGCGACGATGAGGGATTGAGCTCGAGCGACAGCCTCGATGTCGACGAAGTGCGGCAAGTGCTGGCTGCCGAGCCGAATCACGTGCACTACCGACGTGACCGCTCGACGGAGCGCGGGGTTCGTCGATTCGTCCGTCAAACGGTTGAAGAAGACGAAGTTCGTGCGTGCAACATCGTGCGGATCCGACGCTTCGAGACTCGCGACGAAGGCCGCGTGATCAACCGCGGCCGCCTCGGCTGCGACTGCGCTCGCGACGGGAACGACCTCTTCGAGAAGCGCGGCATACAGGGCGATCCACACGACGAGCGCTTGCGCGGTTTGAACGGGTGTCACTTCGGCGACGCGAGTGAAGCGGCTAGCGGATGCCTCGATCACGCCGATCTCGCGAAGCCGCTGCAGCGCTTCCCGAACGGGCGTGCGCGATACGCCGAATTGCGCAGCGAGTTCCGCGTCACTGATGCGCTGGCCCGGAACGAGGTCGCTGCGATGCACCGCCGCGAGCAGCTTTTCAAAGACGTCAATGACGACCGGGCTGCCCTTCAGGTGCGCATCGCTTGCCACGCGAACGATCATATGCGCCCGAATGGCCGCGACTACAGAAACATCGGACGGTCGTCGTCCTCTTGCGTAGCGAGATCGAGCTCGACCGCGACGGGCACATGGTCGCTCGGGGCATCTCCCTTGCGCTCATCACGGTGGATGCGTGCATCCGTCACGAGCGCATCGAACGTGCCAGACCCGAGGATGAAGTCGATTCGCATGCCTTCATTGCGCGGAAAGCGGAGCTGTTGGTAGTCCCAGTAGGTGAAGCCCTCGACGCCACGACTGCGCAGTGCGTCGATCAAGCCGATTCGCGCGAACTCTTCGAACGCGTCGCGCTCGGGCACACTCACGTGCGTTTTGCCCTCGAAAGCCGCGATGTTCCAGACGTCAATATCGAGTGGCGCGATGTTGAAATCACCCATGAGTGCGAGAGGCATGTCCGGATGAGCGGATAGCCAGCTCTTCGTCTCGGACGCGAGGTTCGCGAGCCACTGGAGCTTGTAGGGGTAGTGCGGATTGTCGAGCTCCCGCCCGTTGGGAACATAGAGGCTCCACAAGCGAACCCCGTTGACCGTGACACCGAGGGCTCGCGCCTCTTTCGGGATCGAGCCGTCTGCGTCGACCTTGCCGAAACCCGGGGCCGTGTCGAAACCGATTGACACGTCTTCCATCGTCAGACGGCTCGCGAACGCGACTCCGTTCCACTGGCTGAGTCCGTGAAGCTCCACCTCGTAGCCCGCTTCGCTGAACGCGTCGAACGGAAACTGCGCCTCGGTGCACTTGATCTCTTGCATTGCGAGCACGTCAATGTCTTCGCGGAGCATCCAGTCGACAACTCGACCGACTCGGCTTCGAATCGAGTTGACGTTCCACGTGGCTACTCGCATGACTCCACGCTACAAGCTACGGATGACGCAAGAACCACGCTCGGTTCTCCCCCTAACTGGGCAGGGACAAGAGTCAGTGCGCACCCCTATCGTGAAGTCGTGCCCGAATCCGAAGAATTGCTGGATGCTGCCGCGACAGCAGCGAACCGCAAAGACATGTGGCGCGCGACCGTCATGGCGATTGTCTCGTTCGCAGTAGTCATCCTCGCGAGTCTCCTCCTGGTGCTTAGCGACGTCGTGGGCTGAACCGCGGACCGGTCGGCTTAGTAGGCTGGTCAAGTGAATGACGCGAAACAGCACCTGATTGACTTCATCTCAGCGGATGCTGTGTTCCACGGTGACTTCACGCTCACGAGCGGCAAGAAGGCCACGTATTACGTCGACTTGCGCAAAGTCAGCCTCGACCACCGGGTCGCACCGCTCATCGGTCACGTGATGCTCGACCTCATTGCAGACATCCCCGACGTGAGTGCCGTCGGCGGGCTCACGATGGGCGCCGACCCCATCGCCGCCGCCGTCATGCACCAAGGCGCCGCCCGAGGATTGAGCTACGACGCCTTCGTCGTGCGCAAAGAGCCCAAGGATCACGGCCGTGGTCGTCAGGTCGAAGGGCCGGATCTTGCCGGCAAGCGCGTGATCGTGCTCGAAGATACGTCGACGACGGGCGGCTCTCCGATCGCCGCAATCGAGGCACTGCTCAAGGTCGGAGCCGAGATCGCGGGAGTCGCGGTCGTCGTCGACCGAAACACGGGAGCGCGCGAGCGTATCGAAGCGGCCGGATACCCGTACTACTACGCGATCGGCCTGGCCGAACTGGGGTTGTCGTGAGCGGCGGTACTCCCTTCAAGTGGGGGCTGACTCCCGGCGATGACCCGGCGGATGTGCCGCCGGTGCAGCCGCCGCAGGCTGAGCCTGCCGTTCCGCCGCCCGCTGAGCCCGCCGTTCTGTCACCCGTCGAGTCGGCACCCTTCGATCCATTTGCGACGGTAGCGATGCCTGCGGTACCGCCGCCAGCTCCCGCCGTCGAGCCAGGTCCACCCGTCGAGACGGCGCCGTTCGACCCCTTTGCGACGGTAGCGATGCCCGTCGTAGGGCAAGAGCTCGAGACCGTGCCTCAGTCCCAGTGGTTCGGAACTCCCGTCGATTCCTCGCTCGAGGGAGTGAATGAAGTCATCGAGGCCGAGATCGTCGGGCTCCCGACGCCCGAGGGCGAGGGGGTCGAAGCATCCGCTCTCGATTCACTCTTCGGGGATACACAGTTTCGCGATTACGACGGCGAACCGCTCATTCCGTCTGCGGCCGTCGTTCGGGTCACGAGCGGGCCTAAACCGCCAAAGGGCCCGGCCGCGCCGATCCCGAAGGTTCAAAAGGTGCTGATGTGGGTCGCGGGAAGTCTCGCAGCCGCGCTCGCGCTTGTCGCGCTCTTTCTGCTCGGCACGAGACTCACGCCAGCGCCAGCAGTAATCGCCGAACCGAGCCCGACGCCTACCCCGAGCTTCATCGTGTTGCCGCTCGGTCCCGTTGATCCTGGCGAATACCAGTGGGATGAGCTGCTGGGCGGCGAGTGCTTAGACCCTTGGGTGTCAGCATGGCAAGACCGCTACACGGTCGTGGACTGCACCACGCCGCATCCCGCACAAATGGTCTACCGCGGCACGTTCGACGATGAATCGTTCGCCGCTTACCCAGGACTCGAAGAGTTGCAGAAGCGCATCAACCTGTTGTGCACGCCGCCGACGATCATCAACTACGCGGCAGCTGGAGCGGCGAAAGACGTGCAAGTCGAAGCCAGTTTCGCTGTAGACGCGACGGACTGGGATGACGGAAACCGTACGTACTTCTGCTTCGTCACACGCTCGACGGGCGAAAATTTCACGACATCCGTCGCTGTTCCGCAGGTTGCGCCGACACCAACACCGGCGGCAACCCCGTAGCTACTCGGCGTCGGTTTCGAAGGGCGCGTCGTTGAGCAAGTCAGCGACACTGTTCAGGATCTCGTCGGGCCTGAACGGGTAGCGCTCGATCTCCGCCTGATCGCTGATTCCCGTGAGCACCAGGATTGTGTGAAGCCCCGCCTCGATTCCCGCGACGATGTCGGTGTCCATTCGGTCGCCGATCATGCCCGTGTTCTCGCTGTGCGCACCGATCTTATTCATGGCCGAGCGGAACATCATGGGGTTGGGCTTGCCGACGACGTAGGGCTCCTTGCCCGTCGCCTTGGTGATGAGTGCGGATACCGCTCCCGTGGCCGGCATTGGTCCGTCGGCGCTGGGGCCCGTGGCATCCGGATTCGTAGCGATGAATCGCGATCCGTCACCGATGAGCCGGATTGCCTTCGTGATCGCCTCGAACGAGTAGTTGCGCGTCTCGCCGATCACGACGTAGTCCGGGTCGCTCTCGGTCATGACGAAGCCCGCTTCGTGCAGAGCCGTCGTGATGCCGGCTTCACCGATCACGAACGCGCTGCCGCCGGGCATTTGCGACTCGAGAAAGTCGGCGGTCGCGAGCGCTGATGTCCAGATCGACTCTTCCGGCACATGCAGACCCGAGGCCTTGAGGCGCGCGCTCAAATCGCGCGGCGTAAAGATCGAGTTGTTCGTGAGCACGAGGTAGGGCTTGTCTTCGTCGCGCCACTGTTGCAACAACTCCGAGGCACCCGGAATTGGCTGGTTCTCGTGCACGAGCACACCGTCCATGTCGGTGAGCCAGCATTCGATATCGCCGCGATTGCTCATGCCGCAATCGTACGGGCGTTAAATGAACACCGTGTTTCCCGGTAGTCGCTTTCGCATTACCTCGATTGACTCGGGATTTTCGTCGACGAGCACGAATCTTCGATCGAGGGACTCGGCCACCGCCCCTGTCGTACCGCTGCCCGCGAAGAAGTCGAGCACCCAGTCGCCAGGTTGACTCGACGCGTGGATGACGCGGCGCAAGATTCCAGCGGGCTTTTGGGTTGCGTACCCGGTCTTCTCCTTGCCGGTGGGAGACACGATTGTGTGCCACCACACGTCGGTCGGGAGCTTGCCGCGCTCGGCCTTCTCGGCAGTCACGAGCCCCGGCGCCATGTAGGGCTCCCGATCTACCGCCTCGTTGTCGAAGAAGTAGGTCTTCGGATTCTTGACGTACACGAGAATCGTGTCGTGCTTGGCCGGCCACTTCTTCGTTGCGCGGGCGCCGTAGTCGTACGCCCAAATTATTTCGTTGAGAAAGCACTCGCGCCCGAAGAGAGAGTCGAGCACTACCTTCGCGTAATGCGCTTCTCTGAAGTCGAGATGCACATAGAGCGTGCCGCGGTCGTCGAGCAACCGCCACGCTTGCTCGAGCCTCGGCCC